>JBCCKB010000041.1:0-14959 GCA_039027595.1 Pseudomonadota bacterium
AGATCGCCATGCCGGGCGGCGCCAACGAGCACTGGAACGCTGAAACGGGGGCTGTCTGGCTCGCCCGCGCGCGCGACCAATGGCCGGGGCATCTCTGGATCAATCCCCTCCCTGAACGGCACTGGCAATACACCCAGTCGATCCAAATGATTCACGAGATCTTTGGGGCGGACGCCATGGTGCCAATGACCCTCGAGGGGATCGGGCGAGGGATGCGTCACCTGAGCTGACGGAGGCGGTATCGCGCCTCATGCCGTGGGACATCTTTAAACGCCTCGGTCTCGCGGTGGTCGCTGCAGGTCATGGCGAAGCAGCACCTGGCGGTCGACCCTCAGATACCAAGGCGCGAAGCCATGGCGTCCTCGCACACGCGGCCTTCGCCCATTGTCCTTCGGTCGGGCCCTCAAAATGGCGCGGCACTAGGACATGCGCAGTCTTCTTGCGTGCCCGGGAGGGGTCCAGCGGTGCACGGTCTGTGTACGCCCTGTGTACAGCTTGTGCGCGCTAGGATTTGCCCTTTCGCCCCCTCGACCCCATATCCACATCATGCTCAAGTTCACGCCGATCCTTCTGGCCGTTCTCTACGGTCTCGCGATGTACCGGTTCTCCGCCTGGCGGACGGCCAAGGAGCTTGATGAGCGGTCCACCGAGTTGGCCGACCCAATGCTAAGGGTCCTTTGCGACAGGATGGCCGCAGCACTCGATATCGAGCGGATCAAGGTTCATATCTACGAGGTTGATCCCGTGAACGGGCTTGCGGCGCCCGACGGCCGGATCTTCATAACTCGCGGATTCTACAGGAAATATCGCGAAGGTGCTGTTTCGGCGGATGAGATGGCGAGCGTCATTGCGCACGAACTTGGGCATGTGGCCCTCGGACATTCCCGCCGCCGCATGATTGACTTTTCCGGTCAGAACGCGCTGCGCACAGCACTTGCGATTGTGCTTTCACGTTTCATTCCGGGCTTTGGCGTCTATATCGCGAACGCCATCACCACGCTTTTGGCCGCGCGGCTGAGCCGGAGCGATGAATACGAGGCCGACGCCTATGCATCGGCGCTACTCACCAAGGCGGGAATAGGCACCGACCCACAGAAGTCATTGTTTACAAAACTTGAATCCCTCACCCAGTCGCGGGCGGGGGTGATGCCTGCGTGGCTAATGAGCCATCCGAAATCGGCCGACCGCGTTGCTGCGATCGAGGCCAACGAGAAAAAATGGGGCACCCTCACGTCCTAGGAACGGCCGTTCTTGCCTCGCGCGCTGCCAGCGACACAAGCACATCTCAAAGCGGTACCATCGCCACCACTTCGCTTGGCGCCCCGATCGCCAGAACCGAAAGCGCGGCTAAGGCTGCGGGTCTGACGCGCACGAGCAAGATGCCATCCGGGACAGTCGAAAGCGCCACACCCAGAATGACCACCGTGAACCCAAGGATCTCGGTCGGAGAAATCGGCGCTCCGAGAATGGCCCAGCCGAGGACCAGGCTTGATAGGGGCACAAGGTTCATGAACACCCCCGCCGTCACCGGCCCCGCAACCGCGACGCCCTTTTGCCAAAGCAGAAATGCAACTGCGGCGGCAAAGACACCGAGATACAAGAGCGCCGACCACTCCTGAACGGAGAGCGCCGCCACCTCGCCTGGGCGGCGGGTGAAAACGACAATTGGAATCAGGAACATAGTGCCAAAGAGCACTTGACCCAGAAATCCCGGCCCGGGAGGGAGAGCACCCGTGCCACGCCTAAGCGCCACCGAATAGACCGCCCAGATCAAGGCCGCGAGTAGAACGAGAGCCACGCCACCCGGCGCAACCCCGGCCCGAAGCGCATCGGCCTGGACAGCCAGCATTCCGAGCAATGCTATCAGCGCGCCGACGATCAAGCGCTTGGGTGGAATTCTCCGGTCTAGGACTGTCGCAAGGACCGTTATGATCAAAGGCGTCACGGCAAAGGCTATCGCGGCAACCGAGACGCTGGCGAGGCGCAACCCCTCATAGAGCACTGTGTTAAAACCCGCCACGCCGAGAGCGCCGAGACACGCAAGACGTAGCCATGAAGCCCTTACTTGGGCCCAATGACGCATCATCGCCGGGAGAAACAGGGGCACGAGGACAACGAGCGCCACTAACCAGCGGACTAGGTTGATCGTCGGCCCCGAAAGCGCGGTGCCAAGAAAGTGTCCGGCGACAAAGTTTCCGCCCCAGAAGACCGGTGCGAGAATCAAACAAAAGGCCACGTTCAGAGGAAGCTGACGTTCAAACATCTATATCCACAAACCACGGCTTTGAGCAGGCGCGCGACGTGGGTAACGCACCGAGCCAGCTCTGCCGAACTTCAATTTAGCAGCCGCCAAGTCACCGAGTTGGGACGGGCGATTCTCCTACTAACATTCTGATTTCACGCTTATAATGAGCAGTTGACTGAAATAACGATCTGAAATGCCCCTTCATTATGCACCTGTCGCGAGGCGCATATCAAGCCTGATCTTCCCGCAGCCACGGTCCGCCTTCGAGCGTTCTCCAAATCGCCTCTACCAAGCGCGTCCCCACCGCGCCCGTCTTGGCGGTTTTCATCTTCGGCCGCTGCTCGGCACGTCACGCCGTGCGGGGCATCCGCCCAACGGAACCGTCTTCAACGGGTGCGCGGCAGAATTGCGCGTGAAGGTTCCCCATCGCCCGTCCGTCTGCCGTGTCGAGTGAGCCTCGTCGCCAGTGCGGCATTCGCTCGACGCGGGCCTTGGACACGGACTGACGGTATTTGTCACCACATCCGCCCAACCGGCGCTGGAAACCGTGCCAGCGGGCACGGGCCTAGAGGATGGCGCAATACCACGTGCCGCAGCGCGATGTCGGTTCCCTACGCGAGGACGAGGTCCTCTTCGGCTTCCGGTTCGGGAACGATGTCGACGGCCAACTCTTCCAAGAGCTCCGCGCCCGGATTGGCGGGCGCGCTTGCAGAAAGCGTCACGGAGGTCGTCACAGTGCCGTCGATCGCATCGCGGTCCTCGATGACGTCGAGCTTCACGTTCTGGGTGCCGATTGTGACCTGCGTCTCATAAACACCGTCCAGGTCGCCACCATGGAAGACAACCGTGTAGGTTCCAGGGTCCAGTTTCAGCGAGTATCCGCCCGAACTCCAAGTCGCCGTCGTATGGACGCCATCGGCATTGTAGGCGGTAATCTCCACACCGCCTTGGCCTTCTCCCATGTCGTAAAACTCATCACCGTCGCTGTCGTCGATCACGACACCGGTGAGATATGTGTCGCCATCGTTGCCCAGCTTTTCCGTGACCAACGTAGAGGCTGGATAAGTCGTCCCGTTATAGGTGTAGTCGCCGTAGTCGTAGCCAACACCGATCTCATTGTAGCCAGAGCTCATGAAGTTCTGTTGGTGACCATCTGAGTCCCAGAGATTGTTGTGGTGCGCCGTCGCCCGCGCCTGAGTGTCGGACACCGAAAAGCCTCCGATCCAGCCGATGTTCTCCCCAGCGCCGCCGCCATCATAACCCGCTTCGGCGGCCCTCGCCGACGGGGACTGACCATCTGGGTTGGTGTGGGCGAAGAAGTTCCGGGCGTCCATATCCTGGGAATGGTCGCGCGCTGCTTGCGAAAGCTCGGCGTCCACCGCCAGCGCCTCCTTGGGCGCGGTCGACACGCCAGGCGCAAAACCCTCGGCTTGATATGCAAGTTCGCCTTCAGGGTCGAGGCGCGCGCGGTTCACCAATTCCACGATGAGCTGTTCCTCGGCCGACAATCCGCTCCAGCCGATGTCATAGGCCCCTGCGCCAACCTCGGGGATGCTGACGGTGTCGCCAGCGGCCCCAGGGGCGAGCGCCGCGGCGGGCGCGTCCGGGGCATCCGACGCAGGTGCACTGAAAGGGTCTTCGTCCTTACCCGGAGCATCATCCGGGTCGACATCCGGAGTGGTTGCTTGCGAGCTCGTTGTTGTGGTCTCGGTATCGGCCTCGTCGTCACCGCCAATCCCGATCGCCGCCATAAGGCTTCCGAGCAGGGAATAGAGAATAAGGATCATCGAACGCGCCTCAACCTCGGTACCGGAAAAAGCCGAGTGCACGCCGTCGCGTAGGACCGATGCGCCTGTGGGTTCAAGACCCCGACCTCATCCTCTGCGCCCCTCATGACAGCGCTATTAAGGTTAATGGCGTCTCGCAAGAATTATGTTGGAAACAACGCGGGCCTGTTTGGAAACAAGGCGCTGGCTTTGGTCACAACACAGCCAGCTAATCGCCGTGACAGGCCGCCCTACGCGGCCTGTTCCCTGTCCTTTCAGTCAGTTGACCGAAACTTGGCTAGCCGACGAGTTCGATGCCCGCAAAGAAATAGGCAATCTCGGCGGCCGCGGTTTCTGGCGCATCAGACCCGTGGACAGAGTTTTCTCCCACACTCTCCGCGAATTCCGCGCGGATCGTTCCAGGCTCGGCATCGGCGGGGTTTGTCGCTCCCATCACTTCTCGGTTCTTCGCAATCGCTCCCTCGCCCTCGAGCACCTGAACGATTACCGGCGCCGAGGCCATGAACTCGCAGAGCTCGTCGTAGCACGGGCGCTCGGCATGGACCTTGTAGAACTCCCCCGCCTGCGCCTTCGAGAGGCGGATCCGCTTCTGAGCCACGATCCGAAGCCCGGCCTCCTCGAACTTGGCGTTGACCTTGCCTGTAAGGTTCCGCTTCGTCGCGTCGGGTTTGATGATGGAGAGCGTGCGCTCGGTCGCCATTGGTTATTTCCCTATGTCTGACTTTTGGCCGCGCGTTAGCACGCGACGCGGGGCTTGAAAAGGCATCCCGTCGCAGATTTCCCGTGGCGAAGTCCCGGATCATGACCGATGTCACATTGATTTGCGGCAGCCCTACCTTGAGACGCATTCGATCTCGCCAAAAGCTCCTAAACCCATGAATTAGGGCAATCTAATTGCCCGCATCATCGCGTCTCGGGCCGCTTGATGGTTGCGGACGTGTCCCGATCGTCAGAGACGTCTCGTCCTAAGCAGCGATCACAGCGAAGGCCCTAAATCCTGGGTGAATGAAGGCGGCTTTGCCACCTCTAGTAAGCGGCAAAAGATCAATCGTCGTACTTGGCCAGGGATCACTATCCGGCTCGAACGCATCGATCTCTCGTGTGTCTCTTTAGCGCGATTCAGCCAAGAACGATCGTTGGTCTTGGACAAATGGCCGCCGCGGCCACCGGTGCATACGCACACCTGCACCCCTGCTGGATCATACAGCCTTTCCGGGCCGTCTAACCGGGTTCGCTTTCAGCGTCCCTTGGCGCGCAGTGCCGCGATTGCCGATCGGGCCGCAGGGGACTACTGATCGACCCATGCTGCGCATGTCGAATATCCGCTACGCCGTTGAAGGGCGTCCTCTCCTGGAAGGGGCCTCGGCAATGATCCCGACGGGTCACAAAGTGGGGCTCGTGGGACGGAACGGGACCGGCAAGACCACGCTTTTTCGCCTCATAAGGGGTGAGCTTGCGTTGGAAGCTGGCGATATCGTGGTCCCGAGAGGCGCGCGCATTGGGGGCGTGGCCCAAGAAGTCCCGGCATCCGAGACCTCGCTTCTCGACACGGTGCTCGCCGCGGACGCCGAGCGGTCAGCGCTTTTGGCGGAGGCCGAGATGGCCGAAGACGCTGCGCGAATCTCCGAAATCCAGACCAGGCTCGCCGATATCGACGCCTGGTCCGCCGAGGCGCGCGCAGCGACGATCCTTAAGGGCCTTGGCTTCGACGATCACGAGCACGGGCAGCCCTGCTCGGCCTTCTCGGGCGGCTGGCGAATGCGCGTGGCGCTTGCGGGCGTCCTTTTCGCGCGGCCCGATCTGTTGCTCTTGGATGAGCCGACAAACTATCTCGATCTCGAAGGGGCGGTTTGGCTTGAGGCCTATCTCGCCCGTTATCCGCACACCGTCATCGTGATTTCCCACGACCGGGGTCTCTTGAACCGGGCTGTTGGCTCAATCCTTCATCTCGAAGACAGAAAGCTCACGCTCTATCAGGGCTCTTACGACACTTTTGCGGAAACCCGCGCCGCGCGGCTGGCGGTGGCGGAAGCGGAGGGAAAAAAGCAGGAAGCCCGCCGAAAGCACCTGCAGAGCTTCGTCGACCGATTTCGCTACAAGGCGTCAAAAGCGGTGCAGGCCCAATCGCGGCTGAAGATGATCGCGAAGATGAAACCGATCACCACGCCCCAGGAAGCGGCTCTTAGGGCGTTCAGCTTTCCTCAACCCGACGAACTCTCGCCACCGATCGTGGCAACCGAGAGCGTTTCTGTTGGCTATGACGGACACCCGGTTCTTGGAAAACTCACCCTTAGGATCGACCAGGATGACCGGATCGCGCTTTTGGGCAAGAACGGTGAGGGCAAGTCGACACTCTCAAAACTCTTCACCGGCAAACTCGATGCCCTCGGCGGTCGGATCACCAGCGCCTCGAAGCTCCGGATCGGTTACTTTGCCCAGCACCAGCTCGACGAGCTCCACGCCGATGAAACCCCCATCGATCATCTTCGACGCCACCGCCCGGAGGAGCCCCCCTCCAAGCTCCGGGCCCGCCTTGGCGGCTTCGGAATTGGCGCGGCACAGGCGGAAACCGTGGCGGCGAAGCTCTCCGGCGGCCAGAAAGCGCGGCTCTCGCTGCTTCTGGCCACGCTCGACGCGCCGCACCTTCTGGTGCTCGACGAACCGACGAACCATCTCGACATGGAGAGCCGGGAGGCGCTTGTGGAGGCACTTACCGCATATTCAGGCGCGGTGGTGATCGTCAGCCACGACATGCATCTTTTGTCGCTGGTCGCCGACCATCTTTGGCTCGTCAAGGCCGGTCGCGTGGCGCCATTCGAGGGCGACCTTGACGCCTACCGGCGCATGCTTCTGTCCGAGCCCGATCCCAAGCCCCAAAAACCAAAGCCCAAACCCGGGCCCTCCCGCGATCAACTTCAGGCGCTCCGATCGGACGTCCGAAGCTGCGAGGCCCGCGTCGAGAAGATCGAAGTCATGCGCGAAAAACTCGCCAAGAAGCTCTCAGATCCCGCGATCTACGAAGATGACCGGATCGACGAAATGGCGGTTTGGCAAAAAAAATATGCCGAGGTCATGGAGGCGCTCACGCGCGCCGAGGGGCTCTGGGAAACCGCGCTGGAAAAGCTCGAGCGCGCAGAAAACGCGGTGGGTGAGATGTAGCCAGCGTTCGGGTGTGACCCCCCACGTCACTTGCATGACCGCACCGCCCGGCAGCCGCCTCTCTTTGGGGTTACGCATCAGCGCCGAAGCAAAGCACATTCCCGTCCGGATCGGTGACTTCGAACTCGCGCATTTCATAGACCGTCGTCCACGTATCTTTCGACAAGACACCGCCTGCAGCGCGGATTTCCCGGGAGAGAGAGTCGAGATCATCGACATGAAAATACGCTCGCCAGTGATCGTAGGCCACGTCGGCGCCATTGTGGCCATTGACGAAAATGACAGCCCCTTCGCGCTTGAATATTCCAAACTTCGCGGGCTCGCCGCCCTCTTCGGTGCATGTGAAGCCGAGCACATCGGTGTAGAAGGCATGGGCCTTTGGGTAGTCACCGGTCCGCACCACCGGCGTTGCTGAACGGATCATGGCACACCTCCTTTCGTCCGAGCATGTGCCTGCGCAACGCGCAGAGAAACCCTGAAAGTTGGTCCTAACGAAATCGTTGATTCGGTTTCAGGGTGGCATTGGCGGGGCAAGGTCCGTCAAAGGCTCAGGAACGCCAGCGGAGCCAGCCTCAAGCCGTCATGCAAGTACAAGACACAATTTGCGCCTTGAGCGAAGCCCGCGAGGGCGGGCTCGGCGGTCAGGCCCCGCACCTAGGCAGCCCCAGTCCTTACGCAAATGCCGCGATGCCCGCGCGGCGGCGGCTTACCCGGACCCAGAGCGCGCCCACAAGCGCCAAATTCACAGCCCCTGCGATCGCGGCCACGGCGAAGGTCGCACTGTAGCTGCCTGTGAGATCGAACAAAAACCCGCCTTGCCAACCGCCAAAGCCGTGGCCGAACCAGCCGAAGGCCAGGATGATGCCCATCGACGAGGCGCGACGCGATGGTTCGGTCAGCGTCCGCGCGGTCACGAGGACCGTGGTCATCACGCCCGCGTAGCCAAACCCGTAGATCGCGGCATAGGGATAGAGCATCTCAAGTGTCACGAGGCCCGTGAACCCAAAGACCAGGGCCGTCTGCCAAAGCGAGGCCGTGAAATAGGCTGGCAGCGCCCCGACCATGTCTGCGTAGCGGCCAAAGGCGACCCGGCCCGCGATGGCGATGATCAGCATGAAGAACAGGACCCCTCCTGCGTCGGTCACGGGGATCCCGCAGGCCTGGAGGTAGGGCACAAGGTGCATGAGCGGAACCGCCATGCAGGTGCAGCAAAAAAAGATCGCCGCCGACAACCAGACCGTTACCGCGCGGTTGGAGAGGCCATCCACGCCCCCGGAGACCACGGCTCCAGCGCCGGGTGTCGCCGGCGGATTACGCAATAGCAACGCCAAGGGGAGCAAAAGCACCAGCGTTCCAAGACCCTGCGCCGCCATGGCGCCACGCCAGCCCAGCGTCTCGATCAGAAGCGCGCCAGTGAAGGGCATACCGCCCTGTCCCATGGCCTGACCCGCCGATGCGATCCCGATGGCAAGCCCGGCGCCACGCGTAAACCACGATCCCACAAGCGCCATCAGCGGTGCAAAAACGGCGCCCCCTCCCAGTGCCCCAGCGAGAAAATAGAGAATATAGAGTTGCCAGAGCGCCGTGGCCTGGGACGCCGCAACACCCGCGAGTCCTGCAACCGCGACCCCCAAGAGAGCAATCGGGCGAATCGGGAACCGGTCGGCGAGGCGCCCCATCACGATGCCCCCCAAGGCGATCCCCGCAAGACCGGCGGTGTTGATGAGCGCGATATCCCCGCGCGTCCAGCCAAATGACGCTTCAAGCGGGACGAAGTACACAGAAAGGCCGTTCACGAGCTGTCCCATCACCACGGCAAGGATGACGCTTGCTGAGGCGACGATTACCCAACGGTAGGGGTGCGGAGTATCGATGTGATGTGTCATGGCCCGAGCCATAATCCAAAGGGTCACCAGCGGTCTTCGGGTGTTGGGGTTTCTTTGGTTTCACTCGTGTTTCAGCGGGGGTTCGCGGTTTCAGTCGTGTTGCAGGCCGTCCAACGAGCCGCGACTTGCGACCGCCCCGAATTCCTGATCAGAGCGCATCCATGGAAATCGCGGCCGTTATTCCAGCGTTTGTGACGCTTTTCGTGGTGATCGACCCGGTCGGGCTCGCCCCGCTCTTTGTGGCGCTTACCCAAGGGGCAACCGACAGCGAGCGCCGCGCGATCGGACTGCGCGCCTGCCTCATCGCCGCGGCGATTCTCACGGTCTTCGGGCTGGCGGGAGAAGCGGTTTTGGGCTTTCTTGGCATCTCGATGCCCGCATTTCGAATAGCGGGCGGCCTCTTGCTGTTTTTGACCGCGCTCGACATGCTCTTCGAGCGTCGAACCAAACGAAGGGGCGATCAGCAGGCACAGGATGACGACCCTTCGGTCTTTCCTCTTGCCATTCCACTTATTTCGGGGCCCGGCGCGATTGCCACCATGATCCTCTTAACCACCCAAGACGGAACGGACTGGGTTTGGATCGCGGCGGTTCACGCGGTGATGCTGTCCGTTCTCCTGGTGAGCTTTCTCTTCTTCCTGGCCGCGGGGCCGATCGAGCGCGCATTGGGGTCCACGGGGATCACGGTCGTTACCCGGCTCCTGGGCATGCTCTTGGCCGCGCTCTCGGTGCAATTTGTTCTCGACGGCCTGACCGCGTTAGGGACCCTTGCCTGAGATCTTTCCTCCCGCGCCCACCTCGCCTATCTCTTGACGCATGACTGCAGACGACCTCGGCCGGCTGGCTTACATCATACTTATCGGTGTCGCGGTAACCGGTTGGCTGGCGTCGGATCTCCGTCACCGGCTTGGCAGGACACTGCGCTACCTTTTGGCCTGGTGCTTCATTTTCCTTGGGGTCATCGGCGCCGCTGGCCTTTGGGAGGACATTCGCTCCGACCTCGCACCGCGTCAGCTTGTTGTCGAGAACGGTGCACGTATCGAGGTCCCCATGGGCTTTGACGGCCACTATTACCTAACGCTGGACGCCAACGGGACAGCCGTGGAATTCATCGTGGATACGGGCGCCACGGATATCGTTCTGACACGAAGAGATGCCGCCCGACTGGGAATCGACCTTGAGACGCTAACCTTCAGCGGCCGTGCGGGGACCGCGAACGGTGAGGTTCGCACCGCGCCGACGCAGCTTGATACCTTGGCGCTGGGCGGCGTCACGGACCGGAACGTGCCCGTGGTCGTGAATTCCGGCGAGATGGACCAGTCCCTTCTCGGGATGCGGTATCTTCAGCGTTTTGAACGATTGGAAATCTCCAGCGGTACGCTGGTTCTTGAGCGATGAGCCCAAGCTTTCCGCGCTCGCCAAGGGCGAGACCGCGCGCATTTCTCCGACACTGTCCGTGGTTGACCGCTTGATCGCAAAAGTCGCCTCGGGGCAACACGACCTACCACGGGTGGCGGCCTTTCGGTCGGGCGGTCGCACCGTCACCGGACCAATAGCGTGTTCAGAGCCGGTTGGGTCTATCAGTCTTTCGGGTGCCGCAGCGCGAGCCCGCCCAAATTTGTTGGGGCGCGCGTCGGTATGAGGCGCCGATCGATGTTACCCCTGATCGTATGCGCCAAGTCCTCAAGCACACGCGCATCGGAGAAGTACCAGTTGTGCGCGCTGTCATCCTGGCCGGTGATCACCCCTTCCTCCTTTTCAAAGTAGGGCCCGCAATTCAGGTCGACGAGCTTGTCGGGCTCCGGCCTCTCGACGCCAATCCGACCGGCTCGCGCAGAGACCCCTACCCGCTTGACGCTTGACAGCTTCAGGACATTATCAAAGGGGTTGAAGTAATTGGTCAGCCGCACGCAGTGGCGATAGAGCGAAGATGTCTTGGGGTTTCCGGGGGCCATCGACGACGCGGACACGTCCGCTCCCAGGAACGCGACCTGGCTCACCGACCAAGACCGCGCCGCGATAGATCGGCGGTCATCGGCATCATCGAACGCCTCGCGCACCACATAGCAACCCATCGAGTGCGCGACGATATGTGTATTGATCTTGCAATCCTGCGTCTGCAATGCGGCGAAGGAACGGATGCCTTCGTCGACCAATTTAATGGCCGTTGCCTTGGCATCCTTGCGGTCTTCGAGATAGTTGAACGCGCTGTCGGCACTCGGCCAATCAAAGGCGATGACCACACCGTCAAACCCATGGGCCTCAAGCCCCTTGCGCAAGGCCCTCTGGCGCCGCAGCACTGATTTCTGATCATTGTTGAACCCATGGACATAGATCACAATGTCGCCTTCCTCGGGTCCCGACGAACCGCCCTGCTTTGAACGAGCAATCACCTTATCAAGCCAGGCACGCTTGGAGATTTTGTGGGCGGGCTTTGGGGTCGCGGAGTTTCCGGGGACCTCCAGAAAATGCGTCGCCCCAGGTTCATTTGTAAACGTCCCCTTGCTGAGGCTGCGTACGGCAAAAACATAGTCCATGGCCCAATTCCAATCTGATTTCTTTACGCTTCAATGGCGCCAGTATCGCCGCGCGGCGACCATTCGCGAAGCGCTTTATTCACCGCCGCCGAAATGGCATACGAACCGCCATGTTGGACCACACCGACGAAATCCATCCGCTCTTTTACGGAGCGCCCAAGACAACCGAGTTTCGCAAGCTCAGAAAGCGGATCCTGCGCCAGACCCGCGAGGCCATCGAAGCCTACGGCATGGTGACCCGTCCTCGAGGCTTGGCGGAGGATGGTGCGCGGCAGAAATGGCTCGTCTGCTTGTCTGGAGGCAAGGACAGCTACACTCTCCTCGCAGTGCTCCACGAACTCAAGTGGCGGGGAGTTCTGCCCGTCGATCTTCTCGCCTGCAACCTCGATCAAGGTCAGCCTGGCTTTCCGGCGACTGTCCTGCCCGAGTTCTTGAAAGCGCGCGGGGTTCCGCACCGGATCGAGTACCAGGACACCTATTCGATCGTCACTGACAAAGTGCCCGCGGGGAAGACCTACTGCGCGCTCTGCTCACGGCTCCGGCGCGGCAACCTCTACCGTATCGCGCGCGAGGAAGGGTGCTCGGCCGTGATTCTTGGCCACCATCGCGACGATATCCTAGAGACGTTCTTCATGAACCTCTTTCACGGCGGGCGGCTTGCAACGATGCCCCCCAAGCTGCTCAACGAAGAAGGCGATCTGTTGGTATGTCGACCACTTGCCTATGTCGCCGAGGCTGATTGCGACCGCTTCGCGCGTGCCATGGACTATCCGATTATCCCCTGCGACCTCTGCGGTAGCCAAGATGGCCTCCAGCGCCAACAGATCAAGGCGCTCTTGGATGGCTGGGAGGCGAACGCGCCCGGGCGGCGCCAAGTGCTGTTCCGGGCTTTAACAAACGCTCGGCCATCGCATCTTCTCGATCCGGAGCTCTTCGACTTTTCCCTGCTTGCACCGAGGTTACCAGAAAGTGGCTAAAATGCCCGGTATCCCGTCGCCAGTCCTGGCGGTGGAATTAACAGAATGATGAGGCGGGCTGCCTAGGGTCCGATCCGATCGGATTGGCCGGTCTGCAGGAAAAGGCACCTCATGTCAGAGCATCGAGCGCAATTGGAGCGTTTCAGAAGCCGCCTCAGAACATTTCTTCTCGGACCGCAGCTTCTCGCCTTTATGCCAGCGGTCACCTTGGGTGGATTTTGGATAGGGGGCGAGACAGCGCTTATTCTTGTTGCCCTCATTTTGCCAGCGGGCTTCGCGCTAGGGGGGCTGTACCGGTCGCCGCTACCGGTCGCGGCGGAGACAGACCCTGTAACGGGACTTGCACTTCGCTCGACCGCGCTCATCACGGCGGATCGGTTTCTTGCGTCGAACGCGAAGAAGGCCACGACGGCCGCCTTCGCCATTGGGCTGGACGACTACCCCGAGCTTTGCAAGCGCCTTGACGCCAGCGCGGCTGACCTGGTCTTGCGCACCTGTGCAAATCGGGTCTTAAGCACCTTGCGTGGAAAAGATCTGGTGGCCCGGCTAGAGGGACCACGGCTCGCTTGCGTGATCGAGCCTGGCGATCGCACCGACTTGGACGCGCTGGTCCAGATTTCCAATAGGATTTTGCGCGAGCTCGAAGAGCCCGTCATTATTGACGGCAGTCGCGTCTTCATTTCGGCGTCGATCGGGTTTTGCACTTGGCGCGCGGCCCCTGAGAAGACAGGAGAGGCGCTCTTGGCCGCCGCAGAGCAGGCCTTGTCGGAAGCCAGCGCGCATGGCTGTGGCAGCATACGCGCCTTCGCCCCCGACATGCATCGTCGCGCACAACAACGCCACGACTTGGCAATCGATCTTCCCAACGCGATAGAGGCGGAGGAAATACGGCCCTGGTTTCAGCCGCAGGTCTCGGCGGAGAGCGGGGAAATCACAGGATTTGAGGCACTTGCGCGCTGGGAACACCCAAAGCGGGGGCTGATACCACCAGCGGAGTTCTTGGGCACCGCGGAAGAGCTTGGTCTGATGGAGCGGTTTGGCGAAAAGATCCTCTATCAGTCTCTCGGAGCGCTCCGAGATTGGGATACGGCGGGCCTTAAGGTCCCGGCCCTTTCCGTGAATTTCTCGCAAGATGAGCTCCGTAACCCGATGCTTGTGGACAAAGTACGTTGGGAGCTTGACCGCTTTGGCATCGCACCAGCTCGATTGGTGGTCGAAGTTCTCGAGACGGTGATCGCGCAGACCGCGAACGACATCGTGGTTCGCAATCTCAGAGCTTTCGCCGAGCTTGGGTGCCGGATCGATCTCGACGACTTCGGAACCGGCCACGCTTCGATTACCAATATCAAGCGTTTCTCCGTGAGCCGGATAAAAATCGACCGCTCCTTTGTCACGCAGCTTGATACCGATAGTGAGCAACGCACCATCGTATCCGCGATCCAGACCATGGCCGGGCGCTTGGGCCTCGAAACTCTCGCGGAGGGCGTTGAGACGCCGGGGGAACACGCCACCCTTAAGGGCCTAGGCTGCAACTTCATTCAGGGCTTCGGGATTGCGAAACCGATGCCGTTTTCGGACGTCCAGCCATGGCTGGAGGCTTACAGGAAGCGGATCTCTACTGAGGACGCCCCCGCACAAGCACCCCCACCCTCTCCACCGTCCTTGCCCGCCGAAACCGCCGGTAAAACGGCTTGACCTTTAGGCCCACGGCCTGTTGAACCACCCTGGTGTAAAGCGGAGGGGTGGTTTCTCGGCATGGACGACCAGAACAAAAATCTCATCCTCGCCACGGCCCTGAGCTTTCTCGTCATTCTCGTCTGGTTCATGCTGTTTCCTCCCGAGGAAGCGCTCCAGGACCCCAACGCACCAACGACAAGCGGAGACACCGAGCAAACCCAGTCTCCCTCTGCAACGGCCGTTCCCGATGCCGACGATACCGGGGGCGCCGACCCGACGGCCTCACGTCCCTCGGACGTATCAGATCCGGGTGCCGATGCACTCGCGAACGCTCCACGGGCGCGGATTGAAACCCCGCGACTTTCGGGGTCTGTCTCACTTCTCGGTGGCCGTATCGACGATCTGTCCCTGAGTGACTACCGCGAAAGCCTCGAAACGTCTGCGGAAACTGTGAGGCTTCTGACGCCGGAAGGCGAACCGAGGGCATATTACGCGCTCTTCGGATGGTCGCCCGGATCCGGGCTCGACGTGACGGATGTCCCCAATGCCGAGACGCTTTGGTCCGCGCCCGATGGGTCGAGCCTCGCCCCAGGCAACGACCTTGTCCTGTCGTGGGACAATGGGACCGGTCTGGCATTTCAGCGCACGATCTCGGTCGATGAGAATTTCCTGTTTTCGGTCACGCAGACCG
>JBCCKB010000042.1:0-14756 GCA_039027595.1 Pseudomonadota bacterium
AGCAAGATGAAGTGCCGTGCGCCCGCCTCTGCAGCCTCTGTCAGGAGATTAAGTTGCGCGTAGTATTCAACGGCCCAGGCATCACGCGGAGCGCCGCCGCGCGAGGCGATGCACGAGATTACAGCGTCGACTTGCCGCCCCTTGAGCGCGCGCGCGAGGCTCCCGGGCTCCGTTAAGCGACAGGAACTGACGTCTAGACCCACTTGGACGGGGGCTGATCCTGGTCGAACGGGGCAAAAAACACTGTAGCCACGCGCAACCAGTTCACGGGCAACGGCCTGCCCGATCGTGCCTGTCGCTCCCGCCAATACTACATCCAAGTGCATTCCCTCCAGAACCCTTTGGACATATTGTCCCGACGCGACATTCAGAGAGCCAGGTCCCGCCAACCACGGAACTGCCGCAGAATGTCCGTGAGACGGACGGTCATGCTACGCTCACGTAGCCCGACAAGCCGGTCTTTTGGTGCTCGATCACATGGCAATGAAATGCCCAATTTCCGGGGTTGTCGGCGAGAATGGCGACATCGACCGTCTCCTCCTTCAGGAGCAAAAGCGTGTCGGTATAGTTCGCCGGGATCTTCCGGAGATTCGACCAGATCGGCTTGAACAGCAATCCGTGAAGATGGATGGGATGAAGGTTCGGAGACTCGTTGCGCATCCGAAGAATGTAGCTCTTGCCGTGATCCATGGTCAGGACTGGCCCGGTCCCATCGACCGCATCCCCGGGCCACGGGGTTCGATTGATTGACCAGAAGACATAGTCATACGTGCCACAAAGGCCGTTATTTGTGCCGTCACCTTCTGGTGACCAGCCGAAAACAATCTCCCGTCTCGTTGCACTGTCGATATCAGGAAACTCAAACGGATTGCGCGGCAGAGGTTTGATATCGCCGATTTGGCGACCAAGGCTTACACCTTGGGCGCGTATGCGCGCGACGTTGAACGGCGTATTTCGCCCAATGAGGCTCTCAAAGATCAGCTCGCGCCCTTCTTCGGACGGCGCGACCACCGCAACGTCAACGCGCTGGCCAGGGCCCATCCAAAGGGGCGCATCCCTCGTGGGCCAAGGCACGGGGTCCTCGACCGGTTGCCCATCCCATGCAATTATTCGCCCGGGGACGTTCGGGAAGACCAGCTTGTGTACCCTTGTCGTGTCGGTCACGGCAAATCGTAAACGGACCAATCCTCCTGCGGGGACGTCATAGACCGGATCAACCAGCCAATTCGTTGTCTTCAGTGTTCCAAGGGTCCCTCCGCGAGCGGCTCCTCTCGGCGTAAAGTGCGGAAGCAGATCGCCTTGAGAATCTATGCGGAAGTCTTTGAGATTTAGCGGAATATCGGCGTCGTAAGCTTGGTCTTCCCGCTCTTCGACAACCATGATACCGGTCAGACCTTCGGCCATTTGCGACATGGTCATGCAATGGGGATGATACCAGAAGGTCCCCGCATCTGGCGGCGTAAAGGCATACTCAAACGTCTCGCCTTCGCCGATCGGAAACTGGGTAAGATAAGGCACACCATCCATTGCGTTGGGGAGACGGATGCCGTGCCAGTGCAGTGTCGAGTAGTCTTTCAAGCCGTTGGTGTAGTTCAGTATGGCTGGCTCACCCTGGCGGAGACGCAGAACAGGCGGGGGCGCGTTGTCGTCAAGGCTGACAAGCCCGGCCGTGACCATCTCGCCGAATGCGTAGGATGTCCGTCGGGATTTTAGATCAATGCTACCCCGGGTGTCGGCCACGAGGGGCGAAAGCCCTCCCGCCCCTGTCAGAGCCAGACAACTCCCGCCAAGCAAAACCTGTCGGCGTGAAGGTTCGATCATCGGTCGTTCTCCACAAAGCTTGGGCGCGTAACCCCTGTTTCTTACTCAGGAGCGGGCCTTCATCGCTAGCTCAACCAAACGCGACTTGATGTCACCAGCCTCCTGAAGGGGAGGATCAAACCAAAGACGCGCAAAGCGGTCGCCACATGTGAGATCCAGCCCATCCATATCAAGCGAAGCGAGGCGCCAGTCGCCTTTCTCTTCATTCAAGAGCACTTCTGCATAGAGCTTTATGGCGTCACGATGGTCTTCGTTCATATGATCCACCGCGCGCCGTTCGAGCTGAAGCAACTGACGGTCCAGTGTCGCGACGAGCTTTGCAACATCCAGCACGTGTTCCCTTGCACCCGATGAGAGCGTCGCAGTCTGTGGCGTCAGCACCGTGATGTCTCCTTCGTGTTCAGTCCTTCCATGCCGAGCCGAAAATCTCGCCCGCGCGAGAGCCTCAAGGTCGCCCTGAACCCGTTCCGCCGTACATGACAAGCAGAGCCTGTGCTCGAGACCAAGGGTAAGTGACACCCTTTGCGTCTCCGCTACCCGCTCTCCGATTTGTCCACCGGGCTCCAACGAGATCAAGGGTCTTCCGTCTAGAGCGGATGCAATGGGCAGGGTATGGGTGCTGGGGGTGCCCGCTTGCGAGACGTCAAGGGCCAGTTCTCCGTGGAACTCGCAGCGAATAAGACGCTTTGCCAACGTGGTGGCCTGTCCTACGGTTTGCGCGCCTCCTGAAGTGCCGGACATATCGAGCTCTCTGAGGTGTTGACCCCGAACTTTGGCTTTGGCTGAGCGCGGGCTGGACGGGGCACAGCGTCACCGGTTTCTTCCTGAGTATCAAGGCTCGTCATACCCCAAAATGCAACATCTTGCCTTGGCGCACTGGTCGTCCGTGCCATGATTTCAGCTCAGGCGCGCAGCTTCAAACTCGTCCAGAAATTCTATGCGCAATAGGCCGACACCTAGCTGAACTTTGGAATGATCTCATTGCCATAGGTGGCGAGAATGTTCTCCTCGTCGCCGTTATCCAAGTAGATATTGAACTGCGTGACGCCAGCATCCCGCAGCTCCCCGATCTTGGCGATATGTTGGGCGGGCGTACCGAGCACGCTGAAACTGTCAATGATGTCATCGGTTATGAAATCCAGGTATGCGTTGTCGCTCTGCCCGTGCTTTGCGTAGTCATAGCCCTTGCGATCCTTGATGTAAGCCGTCAGCGATGCCGGTATATCTTCGCGCTCGGTGCCGTATTTCTCAACGATGTCCGCCACGTGGTTTCCGACCATTGCCGGGAACCATCGCGTTGCTTCGCGGCATTCCTCCGGCGATCCGAAAAACGCCGGTGCGGCGGACATCACGCGATAACCAGACATGTCGCGGCCATTGGCCTCTCCCGCCGCCTTTGCCTGATCGGCAAGCCATTTGCAGATTGTTGGTTCGGCGATTTGCAGGATCAACCCGTCTCCCATACGCCCCGCCGAGTCGAGCGCCTTGGGTCCGTAAGCCGCGACCCAAACGGGCAATTCGTAGCCAGTCGACCAGGTGAACTGAATTGGGTTGGGAACATCTCCGTATTGGCGCTCCTCGCCGCGCACCAGGCCCTTTACGACGTCGATGAACTCCTCCATTTTCTTAAGCAGGGCCGGTTTGCGCCCCATCACCCTGACCGCGCTATCGCCCCGGCCAACACCGATGTCGAACCGTCCATTCGACTGACGCGCGAGCGAGCCGAAAAGCGACGCCGCTGCAGACCACTCACGCGTATTGGGATTTGTGACACAGGGCCCAAAGCGCATTGTCTCGGTATGCTCCATGCACATTGCCATGGCCGGATAGCTCTCGCGCCAGAGGATATGGCTGTCATAGAACCAGCAATGGGTGAAGCCGGCATCCTCGGCTTGTTTCACAAGCCTTCGGGCTCGGTTGTGCTCCATGAAGCCCTTGAAAGTGATGCCAAATTCCATTGTGTCCCTCCGATGTTCTGTTAGTGGTCGGGTGCCCAGATGCGGATGCCCGCATGGCTGAATGGCACTGCCTTCGAGATATTGATGCGGATCAGGATGGGCGTGATCGCCTCGATGCAGCGCGCCGCCTGGGCATCGCCAGCGTTATAGGCGGCAACTCCCAACCGCTCGATCAGCGCGATCACTTTTTTGCGGGCATCAAGCTTGTTGCCGCAGACCAGGACATCGCAGTTGATCTCCCAATCAAGGGTGTTGAGCGTCGTTGCCGAGACATTGTGGAGCGCCCCAATCACCGGGATCTCTGGGCCCAACAGCGCTTGTGCAGCTTCGGTGGCGGAACCCTCCGGTGGCATGTCGACTTTCTTTGGGTCACCGGCGGCCAGCGGTACAACAATGTCGATGAGGATCTTGCCGGCTAGGAAAGGCTTTATCGTCTCAAGGATCGCGTTGTGGCCCGACCACGGGACCGAAAGCACGACCATCTCATCAGCGGCTGCCACAGCGTCGATGTTGTCCATTCCGGTGATCACGGCGCTTCCATTGGGAAGCCTTTCAGCGAGCTCGGCCGCGATTTCCCGAGCGCGTGGAGCGTCACGTGAGCCGAGCGCGATCGGGACGCCCGCGCGTGCAAACCTTAGGGCGAGCCCCTGTCCCTGGGGCCCAGTGCCTCCAATTATGGCAACTGTCATCGAAACATATCCTCCTCGATCGGGCGCAGGATGTGGCGCGCGGAGGACGCGGGATCGGGCGTCCATGCCAGGCCGCGGACCCGCACAAGTGGAGTTTTTGCCGCTTTTCGGACCACTAGTCCCGACGCCGCGGCGATTTCGTCGCATAGCGCCGGTTCCGTGACCGCAAGCGGGCGCCCCCAGGCATCCAGCTTGCCCACCTCAGAGGTTTTGGCGCGCACACGGTAAAGGCCAATTGCGACGTTTACCTGACCCAACCGCCACGGCCGCCCGAAGGTATCTGTGATCACAACTCCAAGTCCGCAGCCAAACCGCGCTTCGAGCGCGGCACCGAGGCCAGCCGCGCTCGCGTCTGGGTTCTCTGGCAGAGTGATGACCGTACCGCTCTCGCTGTTCGATTCATCGACCGCCGCATTTGCCGAGATGAAGCCCAGCCTGTGCTCACAGATGAGGGTACCCTCTTTCTGCGCTGGACGCTTGAACGCCCGCACCACCCGCTGGCTCTGGGATAACACCACTTCGACTTTGCGCGGGTCCTTGTTGAGTTCCGCGCCCAATTGCGTTGCCCGCGCGGACGGTCGGACATCTGACAAGCTGATTACGCATCCCTCGGCCTTGGAGACAACTTTGTGCGCTATCCCAAGAACATCGCCGTTTTCCAAACCCCCGAACCGATCCAGCGCATCGCCGATGATTGCAGCGAGATCATCGCCGGGCGCAATGTCTGGAAGCCCTGGGATTGCGCATAACTCGACCGGTCTCACACCAAGACCTCAAGCTCGGGTGTGCGCCGAGTGGCCAGCGCGAGGTCGCTGGCAGTATCGACGTCAAGCGACAGGCTATCGAGCGGCAGACAGATGGGCGTCAATCCTTGTTCCACCGCGACCCGAGCGTGGGCCTGGGCGGAACCCGGTCCAAAGCAAAACGGCAGCCCAAGTGGCGGTGAGACCAGGAGCGCATTTGTACCGCCGTCGGTGGCCGGACAAATGACGACCGACGAGCCCGGAGACTGGTGGGTCAGGAGGAGAGCGAGATCGGCCGGATCGGGTGCCGCGAGATCGGCAGGGAGAATCCCAAGGCGCTCATACCCCGCCGCCGCGGCTCGGGATGCGGAGAGAGCAAGCGCCGCGTTTAGGCCTTGGCACGGGTCTTGGTAAACGTGTGCTCCGTGCGTGCGCGCCAGCACGGAAACCTCGGCACTTGCGGTGACCACAGCCAAGTCAAAGCTGATCGATTGTCTTAGATCACTGACCACCGTGAGCGTAAGGCGAAAGAGCCGGCGCGCCAGCGCCGCCCGTTCATCCTTGTTCAAAACGCCGCCAAGTCGGCTCTTGGCCTGCCTTGGATCCTTCATTGGAACGACGACCAACGTGCGCTTGAGCATCACGCGATCTCCGAGCGCGGAGTGAAGGCGCACTCCAGGATTTCCGACGCAAGCCGCCGCTTATCCTCGAGCTCCGGCATCATAATGTCGGTTGCAATGGCCCTTACGCCCGTCCGCTCGACCTCCGCGCTAAGCGCCTCGTCCGCGCTGTCGATCAGAATCGTGTCTGCGAGGCCCGCGTAGAATTCCGCGACGCCAACCGCATCAACGCGAAACCCAAGTGCCCTCATCATCCGATCGGCAGGACCCTTTACGACCCGACCGGCGACAAGCGGGGAGACGGCGATTACCGGGGCGGCGGCACTCTGCACCGCCTCTGCGATGCCTTTGACCTCAAGGATAGGGCGGATGCTCACCAGCGGGTTGGAAGGGGCAATCACGACCAATTCCGCCGTTTTAAGGGCATCGATGGCCTCTTGGGTTGGCTTTGCGTCACCGATCCCATCATAGCGCAAATCGCGTATGTCCGGCCGGCACTGCTCGCGCACAAAATACTCTTGAAACCTCAGCCACCCCGCATCGGTACGCACACGGGTCTGCACCTGATCGTCGGTGGGCAGAACGATCCGCGCGGTCACGCCAAAGGCTTTGGCCACGTCCCGGGCAATATCGCTTGGCCGGTCACCACGCCGCCGACGTTCCGTGCGGTAAATGTGGAGGCCGAAGTCTCGGTCGCCGAGAAACATCCAGGTCTCCGAGCCAAGCCGACCCAGAACATCCAAAGCGCGCCGCCCGTCATCGGCCACACCCCAGCCCTGCTTTCGGTTGATCAGCCCGGACAACGTGTAGGTCAATGTATCAATGTCCGGTGACACCCAGAGCCCATGGAACGTGTCGTCATCGGCGATGTTGCCGATCACAGTGAGATGGACGTCGGGCAATGCCGCAAAGCCCTCGGCCATCTTGGCACCGCCGACGCCACCTGCCAGAAGAGTCACGTTACGCGTCATGTCGCTGGAAACATTTCTAGAAAATCAAGTGGTTGAACACCATTTCGGGAGACCAGGGGGGCTAGTTCCTTGGGGTCGTGGTTCTCGAAAACCTCAATTGCTCCATAGACGGTATTCCGGCGCACCGGGACGCGTCCGGCCGAGCGAATAAGATCGCAGAGCTCCTTCGCGGTCATCTCCTGACCATGTCGCGAGCCCGCCGCGCGCGAAATACTCTCGTTCATGAGCGTGCCGCCCAAATCGTTTACCCCGCGCGCGAGCATCTGACGTGCGCGTTCGGCGCCAAGCTTGGTCCAGCTGACTTGGATATTGTCGATATGTCCATGCAACATGATCCGAGCGACACTGTGCATCAGGTCAACCTCGCGCGCAGTGGGCCCAGGGCGCACCCGATCGGGCGCGTTCGTGTAAAGCGGGCTGTCCGAATGGACAAAGCTCAAGGGCACGAGCTCGCTAAATCCCCCGGTGTCCTTCTGGATTTCTCGCAGAAGCGCAATGTGAGCCGCCCAATGCGCAGGCCCGTCGACATGGCCGTACATGATGGTCGCCGATGTGGGGATACCGACCTGGTGGGCCGTCCTGATTATCTCGATCCAACGCTCTGCGCTCAACTTGTTCTTGGTCAGCGTCTTGCGCACTTCCGAATCAAGGATCTCAGCCGCTGTGCCCGGCATTGATCCCAGGCCGCATTCCTTCAAATCAGACAGAAAATCGAAGTAGGACAAGCGGCTTTTCGTGGCGCCGTACCAGATCTCAAACGGCGAGAACGCATGTATATGCATACTGGGCAGCGCGGCTTTGATCGCGCATACAAGGTCGCGGTAGTAGTGACCCGGCAGATTTGGGTGAAGCCCGCCTTGAATGCAGACTTCCGTTCCGCCCCGGTCCCAAGCCTCCTGGGCACGGGCAACCACCTCGTCTGTTGAAAGCCACTCCGCGCCAGCGTCTTCCTTTCGCTTGGCGAAGCCGCAAAACCGGCAACCCATATAACAGATATTGGTGAAGTTGATGTTGCGGTTGACCACAAAGGACACGCGGTCGCCATTTACACGTTCACGCAAGGCATCCGCCGTGGCGTAGATGGCCTCGGCATCGGCACCTTCAGCCGCTCGAAACAGCAGCTCACCTTCAGCCTCCGTTGCATCCCGTCCAGAAAGAACACGGTTAAGAACCCGCCGGATCGGAGCCGACGCGTTCTCAAGCCCCGCCTGTAAGTCTACAGAACGGCGGCGGATGAAGTCTGATGCTGTAAGCTGCACGGGTCGGGTTCCAGACATTGCTCACGCGCGAGCCCGTCGTTGCGCGCCGCGCCAGCCAAGCTGTCGTGAAGGCGTGCATCAACGAACCTGTCGCGTTGCGAGAGAAAGCGCGGATAGACGGTAAGCCGTTCGCGCAATTGAAACCCGGCTTCGGCTGACGACGCGGCAAGTGTTCGGATTTCCGGCCAGGCGTGTTGCGGGTTGATGAAGTCGATCGTCACCGGCGAGATACCGCCCCAATCGTTGATCCCCGCGCTTAGATAGTCAATGTGGCGAGCGCTTAGGTTGGGCGGCGCTTGGAGGCTTATTTCGGGGTCTAGGATGATCCGAGCTGCTGCGATCGTGCGCAACATCTCTTCCAGGCTCGGCTCGGGGTGATCCGCCATGGCAATACCCGGCTTTTGCTGGAAATTCTGAATGATGACCTCTTGGATGTGGCCGTAGCGGAGATGAACCGCGTTAATGGCGTATAGCGCCTCGAGGCGTTCTTCCCAGGTTTCGCCGATCCCGATCAGCAGCCCCGTTGTGAATGGAACGCGCCTTTGGCCCGTTCTCTCCAGCGTCCGCATCCGTTGAAGCGGCGTCTTGTCTGGGCAGGCATAATGCGCCTCGCCTTTGCGATTAAGCCGCCTCGTGAGCGTCTCAAGCATCATCCCCATTGAGGCCGATACGGGCCGAAGCATCTCGATCTCGTCATCACGGAGCGTCCCCGCATTCACGTGCGGCAGGAGTGTTGTCTCCCGCAGGACCAGCGCGCACATTTCAGCCAAGTAATCGGTCATCCGGTGGTGACCCAACCGGGCCAGCGCGCGCCGTGCGTGCTCGTAGCGAAGCTCGGGCTTCTCACCGAGACTGAAGAGGAGCTCCTTGCACCCCTTTTTCTCGCCGCGCTTCGCCAAGGCCAGAACTTGGTCAGGGGTCAAGATCCTCGCCTCCGGCGACGTAGGAAGCTTGACAAATGTGCAGTATCCGCACGTGTCCCGGCACATATTCGTCAAAGGCACGAAGACTTTGCGGGAATAGGTGACAACCCGACCCCATTTCGCGTCACGAATAGCGCGCGCGCGGGCCATCAAGTCATCGAGCGGCGTATCGGAAATCAGACGTGCATGGGCGCGCGTGCATTCCATTCGCACAGTCCGGCGCAGGTTTCTCGCCGGGTCAAGAAAATTTTACCATTTGATAAAATTTCAGGGTGCGATTGCCGCCGAAACGGGCGGCTTATGAACAAATGCTGGTGTGTCGGGGCGCTCGACAGGCCTCGTCAGAACCGGAATAGGAGCCCTCTCACGGCCCCGCAATCAAGCCGGTCTCAGGCGTAGTCCTTGCGTCGAGATGTCTTACCAATGCCGGGGTTGAAGCTGTTCGTGGGATCGCAGCCGCGATAGAACTTGGCCTGTTCTTCCGTCGCCTTGTAGAGGTGGCCCACATTGTGTTCGGCCGGGTACTTAGCGCCGCGTTTATCCAGTATTTCCAGAAGCTTATTTTTGATCGCCTTTGGATCGTGTCCCTTTTTCACGATGTAGTCTTGGTGCAGAACATGACAGAAAAAGTGACCATAGTAGAGCTTAACTAGGAACGCATCTTCGATCTCGTCGGGGAGGATCTCAAACCACTCCCGGTCGTTGCGCCGGAGGGCGATATCAAGCGCGATGATGTCTTCCACCTCACGCGTCCGCACCGCCTGATATCGGACCGCAGCACCGGCTGCGGCAAACCGATGCAGACCCGCAATCTTTGCCTCCCTCGGGTTGCAGGCAAACCAACCGCCGCTTTCGTCGGCGAGATGCTCCGACAGATACGTCTCGGCCTCGTCCACGCCGTCATCACGCATCTTTAGGATGAGGTGATGGGCGTAACGAGTGCGAAACGCCTCCATCCGTTTTGGCAGGACATTAGGCCAGATCCAGCTCAACCCTTGCATGAAGCGATCGGTCAGATTTTGAGGGAGAAATGGCAATTTGTTCAACCGGGCATCGATCCACCCTTTGAGAGCAAAGATCTGCGGAAGTCGATCTGTGCCGAGTTTGTCGATCAGCACCAGCGTGTCTTTCCCATGGGACTTCGAGATATCGTAGCAGTCCGCGTGCATGTATTCCGCCGACACGGGCAACGATGAGAAGCTCGAGAGAATGTCGCGGCGCAAACGGGTCAGGACTTCCGTATCATTCGTGCCGATATAAAACACGCGTTCTTTCGCGTTCACGGGATATGTATCGAGCCTCACCGCGAACACGGCAAGCTTACCGGCGCACCCCGAGGCTTCATAGAGCCGCCGAGTGTCGGCATTAAAGCGCGCGGGGCTTTCTTGATCCACGTCGCGCACGCGCGCATGATACTCCGTGTCAGAGGCTCTCTTGTTGGTGTCGAGAACGTCGCTCTCAGTATATTTGCCGTCCTGCAACCTGGTCAGGATCTCCTCAGGGGTATCGCCAAGTTCAATGCCCAGGTGGTTGACGAGTTCGAGGCGCCCGTCATGGGTGAGCTGCGCATAAAGCGACAACTCGGTATAGGACGGTCCACGCTCAATCAGCGAGCCCCCGGAATTGTTGCAAACCCCCCCGATGATCGACGCTCCGATGCAGGACGAGCCGATAACCGAGTGCGGTTGACGATTGAAAGGGGCGAGGAGCTTCTCCAATGAAAAGAGCGTCGCACCCGGAAAACTCAAAATCTGTCGTCCATCACGTAGAACATCGATCTTGTCCATTCGGAGGGTGCTGACGACCACTGTGTCACGATCATAAGTGCCGCTGGGCGTTGATCCTTCCGTGAGACCGGTGTTGGCGGCTTGCATAATCACGATCTTGTCAGCGGCGACGCAGGCCTTAAGGACCTTCCAGAACTCCAGAAGAGTACCGGGTTGAACCACGGCGAGCGCGGGCCCTTCACCAGAGCGATAGCCTTTGCAAAACCTTTGCATAGAGTTGGGATTGGTGATCACATATCGCGAGCCAACGACGGACCGTAGGTCTTGGATCAACTCGGGTTCGCCCATATCACAGCCCCATCATGAAGTGCGTCGACCAGAACATCAGGCCGCCCTGGCGTGAAACCGAAGGTTCTCGCGGCCGAGCTGATCCAATTTTGTGATCCCCATGAGCTTCATGTCGCGCTCAATCTCCGTCCTAAAGTTGCCGAGGGCCTTCTCGACCCCAGCCTGCCCGCCGGCAGCCAACGCATACAGATACAGACGACCGCCGGAACAGGCTTTCGCACCAAGCGAAAGCGCCTTGAGGACATGGGTCCCGCGTTGGATGCCACCCTCGCAGATGACATCGATCTTATCGCCCACGGCATCGACGATTTCCGCCAGTTGATCGAAAGGCGAACGCGAGCCGTCGAGCTGTCGTCCCCCGTGGTTTGAAACCATGATGCCGGTGCAACCGATATCGACGGCGCGCTTTGCGTCGGCCACGCTCATCACCCCCTTTAGGGCGAACTGACCGTTCCATTTCGCGCAGAGCTCTTCGGCATCCTTCCAGTTCATCGACTGATCCAGCATCGTCGAAAAGTAGTTTCCGACCGAGACTGCGAGGTTTGTGCCAGCATCCACGTGACCCGATAGATGCGGCATGTCGAACTTTTCTTTGGTGTAAAAGTTCCAGGCCCACATCGGATGAAGGGCGAAACTCAGCACGGAGGCGGGCGTCAGCTTGGGCGGCGAAGTAAATCCAGTTCGCAAATCACGCTCTCTGTTGCCACCGGTAATGGTGTCCACAGTCAGCGCCATGACATTGAAGTTTGCTGCTCTTGCGCGCTCCAACAACGCGTCGTTCAACCCGCGATCTTTGTGAAAGTAGAACTGGAACATCTTTGGGCCTGGGGCAAGCTTCTCGATCTCCTCAACCGTCACGGTGGCGAGAGACGACACACCGAACATGGTGCCAAACTTGGTGGCGGCCCTGGCAACGGCACGCTCTCCCTCGTGGTGAAACAGGCGCTGGAGAGCAGTTGGCGCACAATAGAGCGGCATATCCAGCTTCTGGCCCATGACCTCAACAGACATGTCGACTGTCTCGACACCAGCGAGGACGTTGGGCACGAGATCGCAGTCGCCATATGCCTCGGTGTTCCGGCGATAGGTCAACTCGTCATCGGCCGCGCCATCAATATAGTGAAAGATTGGCGAAGGCAGGCGGCGCTGTGCAAGCTTCCTAAAGTCCTGGAAGTTGCTGCAAGAGTTAACACCCATTTGTGTCTCCAAGCGTTGTCGTCGTTTAGCGCAGTACTGAGTGAAATGGCCTCGAAATTGAGTGGATGAGCGTCGGTCCGAAACCCACCGTGACCGTGCTCCCCTCCCTTCGCGACCGTGGGCTTCTAAGCCGTTCTGCCGTCTCACGCGCTGTTCGTCGATGTAGGTAGCACGATCGGGAAACGGCCGCCAGGAGCGTGGCGCCAGACGCGATCGCGCACGAACACTTGATCCGCTCTACATCCGATGGCCAAGGCGGATATTGCTTGACAAATCAAGCACGAAGGCGCCTGTGCCACGCATTTGAATGTCCGATGACGCGCACGCCAGATAGCCAATCCGTCGTCGAGGGGCTGTGCTATGGAGGCGAAACAGGTGCGTGGTCTGGAACGAACGGTGTTGCGCGTGCGCCCACTTTGGTCGGGCCTGCTGATTGTTGGCCTTATTGCGACCTCCGCGCGCTTTGTCTCCGACCACTACGGAGCTCCCGCGATGCTGATGGCGCTCCTGTTTGGTATCGCTTTGCACTTCTTGATGGAACAAGAACAGCCGCGGCCCGGCATCGCATTTGCGTCCCAGACGGTCCTACGGATCGGGGTTGCACTTTTGGGACTTAGGATCAGTGCCGACATGGCCCTGTCGCTCGGCTGGGAAACACTTGCAATCGTAACGGCTGGTGTTCTTGCAACGATCGTCTTTGGCATGGCCATCGCACGCGCCTTTGGTTTCGGGCTGAAGTTTGGGTTCATGTCCGCCGGCTCGGTAGCCATCTGCGGGGCGTCCGCAGCAATGGCAATTGCTGCCGTATTGCCGAAGGACGGTCGCAGCGAAGAGCGTCTTGTGTTCACGGTGGTCGGAGTGACCGTGCTCTCCACCGTCGCAATGATCGCCTATCCCATTCTTGCGGATCTTTTCGGCTTCGATGCCGAGTTAGCGGGCGTCTTTCTTGGCGCAACAATTCACGATGTGGCACAAGTGGTCGGAGCAGGGTTCTCCGTATCGGATCGCACCGGAGAGGTCGCGACAATTGTCAAGCTCATCCGCGTGGCGCTGCTGGCACCGATCGTCATCATCGCCGCGTTCGTGGTGCGCCAGTCCTTGAAAACCAATGTTGGTAATGGCGCACGGCCGCCATTGGTCCCGGCATTTGTGGTGGCGTTTTTTCTATTGCTCGCGCTGAACTCCACCGGATACGTGCCGGGTTGGATCCGTGACGTCGCAACCGAGGCATCCCGATGGGCCCTCCTGAGCGCGATTGCCGCCGTCGGCGTGAAAACGTCCCTAAAGGATGTTGTTGACGTTGGCGGAAAGGCCATTGCGCTCTTGATCACTCAAACCGTTTTCATCGCTGTCTTTGCGCTGACTGCGCTCATCTGGAAGTCAATCTAGGACCGCGGATTTACCCGGGTGTGCGGCGCGCATCCCTAAAGCTCTTGATGAAGAACACGATGGCGAACACCGTGCTCGCCACCATGAGGAGCACGCGCACAAGCGGCCAGGTTGCGGCATCTTCGACGGCCGAAGAGAGCGGCATATAGAGGGCCACCAGCAAAATAAGGGTGAGCGAGACAGCGATATGGGCGATTAGTTTGTTCTGCGATTTGATGCCCGGGTAGCAGAGGATCAAGGCGACGCCGAATATCAAGGGAATGAGGGCCGTCCACGAACTGCCTCCAATTGAGACATAGGCCCAGAGCGAACAGCAGATGAGCGTTATTGCGTTGATTAGACTTGCAGTATGGGCTGTCATCGGTGTCCTCGTCTTGGTCTTTGTCAGATCGGGGTGCCTCTACATCGCCAGTTCGCTATGGGGTGGCATGCCAAATCTCCCCGGAGTTGGGACGAAGGTTCCCGATAGCCTCTCATATCGGGGAAGTTAGGGCAGCGCGCTTCGGAGGCCAGCGTCGACGCCGCCTTGAGCGGAAGAACTCCCGGCGTCCTGGTCGCCGAAGCCCCAAGGGTGGCTCCGTCGGCGTCACGGCAGTGCACGTACTTTGGAAAGAGGGCGTAGAAGACGGCAGAGCACCGTCTGATGCAATTCTCCATGCTTCCTCCACCACCGGGACGGTCGCACGTCGGTTCAAACGCTCCTTTTGCGTCGAATGACCGCGACCACCGCCCCAAGCAGGAGAATTGCCATAGCGTACCAAGTCAGAGCGTAGGAGAGATGCGTATTGCGAAACTTGAGGATCGTCATTCCCCCACGTGGCCAGTCCTCGGGGTCACCGATATGGTCGGCATCAATGAAGAAGGGCTGCGTCGCACCAAGCCCAAGCGCGTCCGACATGGCTCTTGTATCCCGCGACACCCACCGTTTCGAGGCCGGGTCGTTGCGCTCCAGGAGCGTGCCCAAAGGTTCCGTCGGCCGCAGAAGACCCACGATCTTTTCTGGCATTGCGGTCCACAGGTGGCTTGGCTCTCGACTTGAGGCGACAAAGCCTCTGTTTACCCAGACAATGCCTAGATCGGTGTGCAGGGGGGACATAACCCAACTCCCCGG
>JBCCKB010000043.1:0-14513 GCA_039027595.1 Pseudomonadota bacterium
CGGAGTTTGTCGAGCGGATCCTTCTCTTTCTTGAGCAGGACCGGAAGCGTGAGCAGGATCAGGAACAGACCCAGGATGCCGACGATCAGAAGCGGGCCAAATTCACCGAACCGCTCTGTCAGGAAGCTCATCATTGTCTCGAGCATGGGCCCAGCCTTACACCTTGATGTTCACAAGTGCCCGCATCACGAAGATGTTGGCGATCAGGAAACCGGCGACGACGAAACAGGCCGGGATGAAATAGGCCGTGTCGCGCACGTCGTCATAGTAATTGGGCTCAATGATGTTGATCATCACGAGCGCCACGATCGGGAAGACCGACAGGAACATGCCCGACCACTTGGCCTCGGCGGTGATCGCCTTCACGCGCCGGAAGAGCCGGAACCGCGCCCGGATCACTTTGGCCAGACCCGCGAGGATCTCTGCCAGGTTGCCGCCCGAGGTTTGTTGGATCTTCACGGCAACGGCCAGGAAGCGGAGGTCCTGCATGTCAATCCGTTCGGCCATGGACTTGAGGGCCTCGGCCACGTCACGGCCATAGGCCGCTTCGTCCGAGATGATCCCCATTTCGGTCCCGAGCGGGTCGGGAACTTCCTTGGCCACGATCTGCAAGGCCGAGGAGAACGGATGGCCAACACGCAAGCTCCGGACCATGAGCTCAACCGCGTCAGGCAGTTGTTCCTCAATGAGGCCCATGCGCTTTTTCGCGGTGTTGTTCACCCAGATATAGACACCGCCCACGCCCATGACGACCGACACAACAATCCGGATCGCGAGACCGGCGGTGGTGCCGAGCGTGAGGCCGAGAAAGGCCACGGCCGACATCGCGACCATCATGATCACAAGCTGTTGCGGCGTGAAGGCGATGTTCGCCTTCTGCGCCTTGTCGGCCAAGATCGAGTAAAGCGGGATTGAGCGCGAGCGCATGTGCTGGCTCATCTCCTTGCGGAGCTGCTCCAGAACCTGCTCGCGGCCAGCGCCTTTCTCGAGCATGTCGAGGCGGCGGTTCACCTTGCTGTTAAGACTGATCGATTTCCCGAAAATCAGCAGGTAGACCCCCTGCACGATCGCCAGGACCGCGATGAAGATCAGACCGTAGATTAACGGTTCCGCGCTAATATTCATAACAGATTACTCGGCAGCGAAGGGTTCGAAGATCGACGGCGGCAGATCGTAGCCCCACATCCGGAACCGCTCGGAGAAGTGGCTGCGGATGCCGGTGGCGGTGAAGTGCCCGATAATCTTGTTGTCAGGTGTGAGACCCACGCGCTGGTAGCGGAAGACCTCCTGCATCGAGATCACCTCGCCTTCCATGCCCGTCACCTCGGTGATCGACACCATCCGGCGCGAGCCGTCCTGAAGACGCGACGCCTGCACGATGAGGTTCACGGCCGACGAAATCTGCGAGCGGACCGCCTTGATCGGCATCTCGATCCCCGCCATCGCGATCATGTTTTCCAGACGCGACACACCATCCCGCGCGGAGTTGGCGTGGATCGTGGTCATTGATCCGTCATGGCCAGTGTTCATGGCCTGGAGCATGTCGATGACTTCCTCGCCCCGGGTCTCGCCGACGATGATGCGGTCGGGACGCATCCGAAGCGCGTTTCTGAGACAGTCGCGTTGGCTGACGGCGCCCTTGCCTTCGACGTTCGCGGGGCGGCTTTCCATCCGACCAACATGGGTCTGCTGGAGCTGGAGTTCCGCGGTGTCCTCGATCGTTAGGATCCGCTCGTCATTGTCGATAAACGACGAGAGCGCGTTAAGGGTCGTCGTCTTACCCGAACCGGTACCGCCGGAGACAATGATGTTGAGGCGCGTGGCCACGGCGGCCTGGAGATAGGCCGCCATCTCTTCGGTGAAGGCGCCGAATTTTACCAGGTCGTCAACCGCGAGCTTTTCCTTCTTGAACTTACGAATGGAGACCAGCGAGCCGTCCACCGCGATCGGCGGGACCATGGCGTTGAAACGCGAGCCATCCACGAGACGGGCGTCCACATAGGGGTTCGATTCATCGACGCGCCGGCCCACGGCCGAGACGATCTTGTCGATGATCCGAAGCAGGTGCTTTTCGTCCTTGAACGTCGTGTCGCTCAGTTCGAGCTTACCATCGCGTTCTACGAACACCTGCTGCGGACCGTTCACCAGAATATCGTTGACGGTGTCGTCCTGCAGAAGCGGCTCAAGCGGGCCGAGGCCCGTGACTTCATCGAAGAGGTCTTGGTTCAGCGTCGCGCGCTCGTCGCGGTTCAAGACGACGCCCATTTCCTCGAGCGCCTCGGTCGAGATCGCGATAATTTCGGCGCGAAGCTCCTGTTCGGAGGCACTTTCGAGCGCGGCGAGGTTCAGGTTCTCCAGAAGCGCCTTGTGAAGCTCGAGCTTCAACTCGCCCAGGCGTTCCTTACGCTTTTTCTCTTTGTCGACGGGTGCCGCTTGCGCCGAGACCTTTTTGGCTGGCATCGGCTTGCGCATCGCTGCGGGCTGGCGGTCTTCGGACGCCGCGGCCGGGCTCGCGCCGCCACCACCGTCAATGGTCTGAAGATTGGTGCTGGGCGCGTCGGACTTACCGCCGCTTTTTTTGTATTTGGAAAACACAGTTTGTCCCCTCGTCTTTCACTCAGCCGCCGACCGCTTCGGTCTGGTTCAGCTCGTGGACCGATTTCGCAAGCTTCTGGATTTCACGGCGGACCGGGCTCTTGGCGGCCTGATCACTCAGCGGCGCGCCTTGATCACCGGCCTCGCTGATCTGCTTGCCGCCGTCCGGAATTTGCACCTCGACGGTAATATCGAGGCTTTCCGCCATGCGTTTCACCCGGCTCTTGCCGGTCAGATCAGTGAACTTCGGCGCGCGGTTCAGCACGTAACGGAGCTTTTCGACGGGAAGCTCCTCGCCCTTGAGGGCACGGATAAAGCGCAGCGCGTTCTGCGCTGAGCGCATATCAAGCTCCATCATCGCGAAATAGACATGGGCGGCATGCAAGACGGACTCGGTCCATTGCACCACGGTGGTGGGCATGTCGATTACGACATAGTCGAAGTTGCGGCGCGCGAAGGTAATCAGCCGGTCCACATCCTCGGGTCCGATGAGATCGAGCGGGATCAGATCGGCGGGCGATGTCAGCACGTGCAGCTTGTCGTTGTAGGTTAGAAGGGCCTGGAGAAACGCGTCGCTGTCGATGACGCTGGTGTCCTGGATCAGCTCGAACACCGCTTCACGGCGGGGCAGATCAAGATAGGTCGCGACGCTGCCGCACTGAAGATCGAGGTCAAGGAGGCACACCTTGGGTGGCTCTTCACCCTCCACCGTGGCGAGTTCCCAAGCGAGATTGACCGCAAAAGTCGACGCACCCGTCCCGCCCGCAAGGCCGTGGACTGGGATCACCACGCCGTCATGGTCAATTCCCGCGGCCGCAAGCGCCGCGCCTTGTGCGGCGGCCGCAGCGGCAGCACTGGCCGCATTGCGCATCCGCTCGATTGCGTCATGGAGCGCGCCGTCCGGGAGCGGGTAGGGCACGAATTCCTCGGCGCCCAGGCGCAAAAGCTGGTGGAGCGCGATCGGGCTCACATCCTCGGCGATGACCAGAACCTTGATCCGTTTGCGCACGGCCGCTTTGATCGTGTCGGCGATGGCGCTGATCTGGTCTTCGTCTTCCTCATCGATGGCAATGGCCACGAATTCGAGCGAGTCGGAGTCTTCTTGCGCAAGAAATGCCTGAGCGTCCTCGAACGAGAGATCTCCCCAGCTTTCGCCGAGTTCGGTCTCCATGTCCTCAATGAGAAGATCGAAGTTCTGAACGTCACGCGAGATCGTGCACGCCACGATCGGGGTTGGTTCTGGCTGCAACGCTGCCGTGCTCGTCATAATGCCTCACGTCCTTCCACTCGTGGACGCAAGCAAGGAATTCGGACTGCCCGTAATTTTTTGCCGGTGCGGCCTCTTTTGCCTGCGCCCATGCGCGGGATTCTAGAATCGCGCGCACCGCTCTGTGGTTTGGAAGGTGGCTGCCAATGGTGGCGACATTGAGGCTAAAAAAACGAAATTATTCGAAATTCTGGGACGACGACGCTGCGCCGTCCCAGATTGTTTTGGGCCGAATTTACTCGGCTTCGACCTCGATCAGGTCGTTGCCCGCAGGTAGCGGCACCGCGCTGTTGACGTATTCGCGGAAGACGACCTCGGCGTATTTGCCGTTCATTGCGTCCTGACAGGTGACCGTCGACTGGCGGTAGAAAACCGGCTGCGACGGCGCGCTTGCGGGATCGAGCACCACGACGGGGTCGGACACCGAGCCAGGCTTGAACCCCTTGCCGACGCCCAGGCACATCTGCGCCATCATGTTCTGCATCGTTGGGTTGCCGAAGCCGCCTTCGTCGATGAAGGAGCCCGCCTCTGAGTTGAACCGTGTCGCGGTTTCCGCACAGGCCGCGATGCCAAGCGCCACGGCGCCGAACATCAGGTAGGTATTGAGTGTCGCCATCTGTCTTACTCCATCACGTAGCCGTAGGACCCGGTGAAGTCCTGTCTGGCCACCTCGCCGACGGGGCCGGAGGAGGGGGCATTGCGTCCAACTGTCCGGCCCAAGAGGAACAGCTCGCTTTCCGTGGGCGGCCGCACGCGGTCGGTGGGCACGGCAAGCGCGTCACCGCGCACCGGTGAGACCAGATGCGGCGAGACGATGACCACCAGTTCCGACTGGTCGCGCTGGTAGCTTGTCGACCGGAAAAGCGACCCCAGGACAGGGATGTCACCAAGCCAGGGCACCTGGCTGTTGGCATCCTCGAAGTCGTCCTGCAGGAGACCCGACACCGCGAAGCTTTCGCCGTCGCGCATCTCGACCGTCGTCCGCGTCTCACGCTTGCGGAACGCCTGGATGTCGATACCGGACGCCGTGACGCTCACGTTAGGGTCGAGCGAGGAGACCGCTGCCGACATCTCGAGATTGATGATGTCGCGGTCCACGACGCGGGGGGTGAAGCTGAGCTGAACACCGAAGGGCCGGTATTCCACCGATACCCCGCCGTCGTCGTCGACAACCGGGATCGGATACTCGCCGCCCGCGAGGAACGAGGCTTCCTGGCCTGAGAGCGCAACCAAGTTCGGTTCCGAAAGCGTCCGGACCAGAGCCTTGGACTCAAGTGCTTCGAGAAGCACGCCCACGGCCGCGCCGCCGATCTCGAACCCGAGATTGAGCTGGCCCAGGGCTTCCGCGTCGAGGTTAAGGATCGCGCTGCCCGCCTGGCCGGCCGCAAGGCCATCAACCAAGGAGCCCGCGCCAAGACCGGCGCTACCACCCGATTCCGTACCAGCGTCAATGAAGCCAAGACCGCCGTTCAGGCCCTTGGAGACCGAGCGCTGCATTTCAAGGAAGCGGACCTTGAGCTGCACCTGCTGGGTACCGCCCACGGTCATTAGGTTGGACACGCGGCCCGGTGCATAGCGTTCCGCCAGATCCAGCGCCCGGTCGAGCCGCGCGATCGAGGAGACCACGCCCGAGAGCACGATGCCGTCATTGGCGGTCCGAACCTCGACGCCCTCTCCCGGCAAGATTTGCTGGAGGCGCTCCTTGAATTCGGCCACGTCGGGGGTCACGGCGACCTCGACATTGGCGATCAAGTTGCCCTCGGGCCCGAGCAGGGTCAGGGTTGTCCGTCCCGGCGCGCGGCCAAGCACGTAGATCGTGCGGTCCGACAGTGTCGAGATGTCGGCGATGCCTGGGTTGGCGATGGACAATTCGGCGAAGGGTTCCTCCGCCTCGACCACTACCGCGCGGTTGATGGATACGTTCAGTGTACTCGACGCTTCCCCCCGCAGGACGCGGAGGGTCTGTGCCTGGGCCGTTGATGCGACCGCAGACGTTACGGCAAAGCCCACAAGGGCTGCCCTTAAAAATCGATCAATTTTCATGTGACCTGCCTCTCCGATCCGATCACGCCTCATAGACCGGGTCTAGTTGCCCGGGCTTGTGCCAAGCATGCGGCAGGTGACGTTTTTTTGCAATAATCAGAGAGTTGGGGGGCGGATCTTATGTGGGCCTACCGCAACACACGCGCAACGCATTGCGAAAAACGCAAAGGGCACCCCTAGTTCTGGGGTGCCCTCAGCCATTAATTTTCGAACAACTATTCCGCGCAGGGGATTGGCACTTCGACGATATCCGCTCCGCGACGGGTCCGGATCGTGCAGACGCGCTCGGCCTCTTGCACGACAACCACCTCTTCCTCGATGCCCAGAAGCGTGCCCTGGTCGATGGCGACATCGGCGGTTAGCTCGTCTTCCTGGGCACCTACGAGCGACAGTTGCAGTCGTCCGGTGGCCTGTGCCTGGGCTAACTCGGCCACTTCCACGGGCGAGGCCTCGACGGTGACGGTCCGCGCGACGGTGGGGCTGGACCGGTCTTGGTCGGCCGACTGGTCAATCGCGATGATCTTCATCGCGGTCTGGATCAGCTTTGTGAATTCGCGGGTGCCGCCAGCCTCGGTCACGTTGGACCCCGTCCAGTAGACGTCAACCCGGTCGCCGGGGCGCAAGAAGCCCGATACGCCCGATGCCACGTCCACTCGGATCGCGAAAGCGCGCATGCCTGGCGAGAGCTTCGAGCTGACGCCCGCGGCCTCACCGGGATCCGTGACCTTGACGGCCATGATCGCCTCGCCGGGTTCCATCGCGCGCAGGACCGAGCGCGGCTCCTCGCCTTCGGGGAACAGCACAGCCAGATCGGTGAAGGTTCCCTCGGGCACCGCCTCAACGGGCCAGCGAACGGCGCGGACATGCTCCTGGGTGAGGCGCTCTCCGTAGCGGACGGCCTTGGCAGCGATCACAACCTCGGTCGTGGGAACGATCTGGGACCGCGCGGCACGCTCACGGGCAAGCTCGCTCTCGTGCGCCTGAATATATCCCTGAGCCATGTAGACAGCGAAGCCGGCAAGCCCCAGACCCAGGAGAAGGACCAATCCGAAGACCAAACGCATGGTGTATCCTTTCCAAACCAAAGGCCGCCCTGCGAACTGGCGCGCGTACCCCGCGCTGTTGCGGCCTGTTCACCCTCCTTCGCCGAGAATTGTGGCGAGAGCGTGGACAGAAAGCGGAACTCCCGTGTACCTTCCCGAGGCCGGGGGACGCCCCAGCCGGGAGGCCCGCGCCCCGCAGGAGCCGCGCTAGTTTGGATACGCGTTGGGGTTAAGTGCGTTGGAGCCTTGGGAAATCACGGCGGCGCCAATCTGGTTGGCTTGCTCGGTCGCGCCGCTCTGGATCGATCCTATGACGGTGATCGATACAAACGAGATGGCCGCCGTCAAAACCACCCAGTCGATTGTCGCCGCACCATCCTCGGCGCGCGCGAACTCCCTGATCCGCTCAATGAAGAACATGTAACCGCTTCCCCGTCTTCGTTAAGTGAAGACATTGCAATGACCCGTATACCACTGCCCACCGGGCACCTGGCACAAAAAGGGGGCCGATCCTCGTTTGGATGCGACCCCCTCTTCTATCTGTCGTGGAACACCCGCTGTCGGGATTCCGAACCCAGGGTGGCTTAGTTGCCGACGACCTGGTTGTCGATCTCCTGCGAGATCCGGTCACCGAGCGTGATGGTGGCCGACCGCACCGATGCAAGCACGGCAACGCCGAGGCCCACGATGGCGGCGGTCAGCACGACCCAGTCCACCGTAACCGCACCGTCTTCGTCATTCTTGAAGCGCTTGGTGATTTTGAAGAATTCCATGATTTGTCTCCGTTCCATCTTCACTTAAGTTCACAACTCAAACCGCGACTTGCTGGCCCGGGCAGTCCTCACAAAACCCATCGCCGTCGTGGCATGTGGTGAATAAAGCTTTGGAATTTAGGCGAGAGTTGGGCGTGGATCGTACGTTTTTGCAGATCCACCGCGTGACCCCGGGCTATATCTCTATATACCTGAATTAAAACAAAAAATCAAATATATGCGCGTTGCTGTACGCGTGAAAATCCACGCTCATCGAATCCATTGTCTCCGCCTCACCTCCAATGCGCGTGGGCTCTTGTTCGCAAACGAAGCCAGATAGAGCATTTTTTCTGGCTGGACGGCCGGTGACGTGGCACTGTGGCCGCAAAAGAAGACGTACAGGCATGCTACACATCATTCCGAGATACGGGGCCATCCTTGTGATGGCGGGCCTTGTCATGGCGGCTCCGGCGCGCGCGGACGCCGACGACGCGCCTTATCCGCCACCTTTTGAGGACTTCACCTTCAGAAAGATCGCCCCGCCGTCCACGGGCGGCGGCAGGCGGATTACCATTCAAATCGACCCAGACGAGCAGGCAAGGCGTCTGGCTCCGCCGCCAAAGCCTCCCGAGGCGCCCGAGGAGGCCGAGGTGGCAGGCGACGATGGCAACGGGAGCGCGGGGCCTGTTCCCGGGCCCGTGGACGACCCGTTCAGAACGTTCTGGGCGCTTGTCTCGCCTCGGATCGAAGATGCGGGCCCTGGCAGGCTTGAGGGGGCCCTGACCGCCCTTGATGCGGTCGACGCGCTTCGCTGGCCCCGGCTGGACGACTTGCGCGCGATTACAGATAGGTTCGGGCGCGACATTCTTCGGGAGACGGTGAACACAGAGGTTTCTCCGGCGCTGGTCGCGGCGGTGATCGCGGTGGAATCGGCCGGTAGGACCGATGCGGTCAGCCACGCCGGCGCCACGGGCCTCATGCAGCTAATGCCCGCAACGGCCGAGCGCTTTGGCGTCACCGACCGCACTGAGGCCGCGCAGAGCATCCGGGGCGGCGTGGCCTATCTCGATTGGCTGATGGGTGAGTTCGGCCGCGACCCAGTGATGATCCTGGCGGGCTACAACGCGGGTGAGGGGGCGGTTTGGGAGCATGGCGGCGTACCGCCCTATGCCGAGACGCGCGCTTATGTTCCCAAGGTTCTCGCCGCGTTCCGGATTGCGAGCGGGCTGTGCATGAGCCCACCACAGCTTGTGAGCGACCCCTGCGTCTTTGTCGGCGGCGGCACCTGACAAGAATGGCCACGCTCCCATGAGCCGTCGCGATGGTTCGGCCTCAGGGTCGCTCCTCGTCCTAGCAAGGCAGGACAGATGTGATCTAGCCCTGTCCATGGCGTCGATCGGATCCCGTCACGTCGGGTCCGAACGGGTCGCGGATCAGCACTCGGCGTTCTGGGCCACGGGGCGGTGAAGCCGGGCAAATCGCTAGATCGAGAGTTTCTTGAAGATCCGTTCGGGGACCATCCGGATGATCAGCATGATGTAGCGCCAGAAAAAGGGTGTGTAGATTACGTCGCGCCGTTTCTCGACGGCCTTCAGGATGTCCGCCGCCACGCGCTCGGGTGGTGCGACCAGGAACATGCCCTCGATCCCCCAGCTCATCGCGGTATCGACAAAACCCGGCTTAACCGTCACCACATGGGCTCCGGCGCGGGTCAGGCGGTTGCGAAGCCCCGCGAGATAGGTGTGAAACCCCGCCTTCGCCGCGCCGTAGACGTAGTTTCCGATCCGGCCCCTGTCGCCTGCCACCGAACCCACGCCAACGATGGTGCCTTGGCGTTCTTCCACGAGAGGCGCGATCCGCTGAAGAAGGCGCGCGGGACCGGTGAAGCTGTCGGCAATCACGCCGTCGATCAGCCCGGGCTCGGCGTCGATCGTTGTCTGGGGCGGCATGGAGCCCACGAAGACCGCGGCGTTCACGGGGCCCTGGGTCGCCGCCAAGCGTGCGTGGATTGCGGGAAAGCCGTCTGGGTCGCGGGCGTCAAATGCGATAGCTTCGGCTAGGGCCGCGCCCCGGAACCGGCAATCGGTGGCAAGGGCTGCGAGATCCTCGGCGTCACGTCCGGCCAGCAGAACGGCGTCACCCCGCGCCGCCACCGCGCGTGCCAGGGCCCGGGCCATCGCCGAGCTGGCGCCAAGGATCAACCAGGTTGTCACGGCGCCTCCCGCAGTTTCAGGCGGCGTACGAGATCTGTGACCATGGCGCCGTTCGGATCGTGGCGGGCAACGATCTCGGCCCAGGCGGCCCGCTCGGGATACATCGCGTGGATGGCTTGCCAGGAGGCCCGCGCGTCCTTGGCGAGGTAGATCCGGCCGCCAGCATCGAGCGTCCGGGCCTCTAGGCGCGCGATCAGGGCGTCGGCATCGGAACTGGCGCGGAGATCGACGGCCAGGGTATAGCCTGCCATGGGAAAAGACAGCATGCCCGCCGCGCCGGGACCCATGCGCTTGAGAACTGCGAGCGGTGAGGCAAGGCCGGACTTCGCGACGTCTTCGAGGATCCCGCGAAGCGCGGAGGCCGCGCCAAGCGGGGTGACGCATTGGAACTGGTGAAATCCGGCGCTCCCATAGAGCCGGTTCCAATCGTGAAGCTTGTCGAGGGGAAAAAAGAAATCCTCAATCGGTTTGACGACGGTGCGCCCGCGGGCCGGAACGCGGCGCCAATAAGCGGCGTTGAAGAGACGCACCACCGGTGGTGCCAAGGCCGCGCGGGGAGCATCGACGGGGATCCGTCTGCCGCGCTTGGCGGGCGGAACAAGACCGGCCCCTGTCTCACCCTCCTCGAGAATGCCGCGTCCGAGGGCCGCGCCGGTGGCGGTCGCATCGACCCAGCCCACCGTGTAGGTGGCTTCCGAGCTGTCGAGCAGGGCCAGATGCGCGTCCCAGTCTTGGATCCTGCGCTCGGTGACCATCATGACCTCGCCTTTTGCCTTTAAGAGCTGGATCTCGGCAGAGGCGACGATCCCGGTCTGGCCAAGGCCGCCAAGGGTGGCGCGGAACAGCGCGCTATCGGGCTCCGCCGCGGCCGGACCTTCGGGTGTCAAAAGGCCTAGTCGCCTGACATGTTGACCAAAGCTCCCAGCCACATGGTGGTTCTTGCCATGGACATCCATCGCCACAGCGCCGCCGATAGTGGCAAATCCGGTTCCGGGCATCACGGGCATGAGCCAGCCCCGGTGCGCCAGATGGGCGTTCAGTTCGCCGATCCGCGCGCCGCCCTCGACCGTGAGCACACCTCGCTCGGTGTCAAAGGCAAGCACCCGGTCGAGGCGCGTCATGTCGATGCTGCGACCGCCATCGTTCAGTGGGGCGTCGCCGTAGCTTCGGAGGTGCCCCAGCGCAGGTGCCGGCATGTCGGCCATGGCTCGGGCCAGCGCCGAGGCGCGTTCGGGGCGTGCCACATGGCTTTTGGCGCTGAGGACCCGGCCCCAGCCTGTCAGGTCAAGCGGGCGCGTTTGCATGGGCGGGTCTCGCGGACAATCGTTCGGCGAACGGGAACACCAGAAGTCCAATCACGATGGCAAACCAAAGGGTCGTCAGGCGGATCACAAGGGTCGCGGGGATCGCGGCGGCAAGCGGCACGCCTTCGAGCGTGAGAAGCGCGATCATCACCGCCTCGGCTCCGCCAACGCCGCCGGGCGCGCCCGTGAGCCCGCCGACCAACGTGGCGAAGATAAAGATCGCAATCGCCATCCAGGGATCGATGGCGGCGCCTAGCCAGACTAGGAGGAGGTGAAGTGCGTAGCCCTCGGCGAGCCAACCCACCAGCCCCAGGGCAGTGGCGAGGGCCAGGGTCCAGGGGCCACGGAAGGCGGCGAGCGATCGCGCGGCGCGGCGAACCCGGACCAGGAGCCGCGCGAGCCGTCCCGTCAGCCGGTAGGTCAGATCGGCCAGCCCCCGCAAGAGCTGTGGATGGGTGGCGATGTAGGCGGTCAGAAGGGCCGTGATCACAAGCGGCACAGCCCCCGTGATGCCGCCCGCGGCGAGGCCGATGGCGGCACCGAGGATCAAGGCCATGGCCACGAGATCGGCGCCTCTGTCGATCAGCACCAGGGGCGCGCTCCGCTCGAAGCTCCAGCCGGTTTCGCGGGCAATCCAGCGCATCCGGACAAGCTCGCCGACCCGTCCTGGGGTCGCGGAGAGCGCGAAGCCACCCATGAAGTGGCGCAAGTTCTGTAGAAGACCCGTGCCGAGCCCCAGGCGGCGCGCGAAGACGTGCCAGCGAAGGCCGCGCGCGAGGTAGTTCACCAGGCTAAGGATCAAGAGAAGGGCCAACTGGGCCCCCGTGATCCGCGCGATCGCCTCCCAGGTGTCGTCCCAACCGGTTGCCGCTGCGAGCGCGCCAAGCCCCGCGACCATGAGCGCAAAGACGCCGGCGAGGATCCAAAGATCCCGCCGGGACGCGGCACCTGTTCGGTGGGATGAGAACATTGTCGATCGCTCGTTATCGTTCGCACGCGCCATACCCGGCAATTCGGGCAGTTTTGTGAACAATTCGGAAACAATCCGAGGTTTTTTGCGTTAGACGCTGAAAGCATCCGCCCATTCGGGGTGCTTTCGCCGCTGGGCGTTCACGAATGGACATAGCGGCACGATCTTGAAGCCTTCGGCGCGCGCGTCGTCGACCAAACGTGTCACCAGCGCGCGGCCCGCACCGGTCTGGCGCATCGCATCGGGCACCCCCGTGTGGTCAGCGATCACCAGGGTCGGGGAACTGATTGAGTAGGTCAGCTCGGCCTCGTGGCCCTCGTGGTGGATCACGTAGCGCCCCTTGGCGCCATCCACTTCGCGAATGATCTCGAATTCAGACAAGCGTCGCCTCGGTTGCCGCGCGGATGTCATCCTCGCTGACCCCCGGCGACGTCTCGACGATCTTGAGCCCGCCGTCCACCACATCGAGGACGCCGAGATTGGTGATGATCCGGTCCACCACGCCGGTGCCTGTGAGGGGCAGGGTGCAGGACTTCAGGACTTTCGACACCCCGTGCTTGTTGGTGTGGTCCATCACCACGATCACCCGACCGACGCCCGCCACAAGGTCCATGGCACCGCCCATGCCCTTCACGAGCTTGCCCGGGATCATCCAATTCGCGAGATCGCCGTTTTCGGCCACCTCCATGGCACCGAGGATAGCGGCGGCGATCTTGCCGCCTCGGATCATGCCGAAGGATTGGGCGCTGTCGAAATAGGATGTCCGCGCGAGTTCCGTGATCGTTTGCTTGCCGGCATTAATGACGTCGGCATCCTCCTCGCCCTCGAAGGGGAAGGGGCCCATGCCGAGCATCCCGTTTTCGGACTGAAGCGTGATGTCCTTGTCGCCCACGTAATTCGCGACAAGCGTCGGGATCCCGATCCCGAGGTTCACATACATTCCGTCGTCGAGTTCTGCGGCGGCCCGTTCGGCCATCTGATTGCGGTCCCAAGGCATTAGGTCTCAAACTCCTCTGGATCGCCGATGAAAAGGCCGCCTTGGGCATTCGCGGCGGCAAGCTCGGCGTTCATGTCGTTCATGTTGATCGCGTCAACCGCGACCCGAAGATATGTTGCCACGAGGTCAGGCGCTTGGGCGGCGTGCCCGTCTCCAAAAGCCGCGTCGATCCCCGCCTTCGCCTCGACGAGGGCCCTGTTCAGAAGCGTGAACACGTCATCCTCGCGCGTTATGCGTTCCGCGTTCATTGCCGGCCTACATCTCCATGATCGGGGCGATCTCGACCGTGCCGCCATCTTGGATAATCGGACAGCCTTTCGCGATTTCGGCCGCGGCCTCGATGCTGTCCGCCTCCACGAAGGCATAGCCCGAGATCGGGTTTGCGCCGCCGTGATCCTCGACACCGGTTCCGCTGACGGTCTTGGATAGACCCACTGGGGCGCCTGGATCGGGCATGGCCGCAGCATTGGATTCGATCCACGCGCCCCAGGCTTGCATGGCGGCCTGTTGGGCCTCCTCGGTCTCGGGCATGCCGCCCCCGTGATAGGCAAACATGAACCTGGGCATCACGCCTCTTCCTTTTTGCGCACCGTCCGTTGCTCGATCCGCTTCTCGTGCTCGCCTTGGATCAGGCGATGGACGTAGATGCCGGGCAGGTGGATCATATCGGCGTCCAACGATCCGCGCGGCACGATCTCTTCCACCTCTGCCACGCAGACCCGCCCGCACATCGCGGCTGGCGGATTGAAATTTCGCGCCGTCTTGCGGAAGACGAGGTTACCGGTGTCGTCGGCCTTCCAGGCCTTCACAATCGAGAGATCGGCGAAGATGCCATGCTCAAGGATATAGGTCTCGGGCTTGCCGCCCGGACCGGTCGGAAACTCCTTGTGCTCCTTGCCCTCGGCGATCACCGTGCCGACCCCGGTCTTGGTATAGAACCCCGGGATCCCGCAGCCGCCGGCGCGCATCCGTTCGGCGAGCGTGCCTTGGGGATTGAACTCGATCTCCAGCTCCTCGGCGAGGTATTGGCGCATGAATTCGTCGTTCTCGCCCACATAGGACGACATCATCTTCTTGATCTGACGGGTATCAAGGAGCTTGCCGAGGCCAAACCCGTCGACGCCGCAATTGTTGGACGCGATCGTCAGGTCCTTCACGCCGCTGTCGACGATGGCGTCAATCGCGAGTTCGGGAATGCCGCAGAGGCCGAACCCCCCGGCAGCGATGAGCATGCCATCGGAGAGGAGGCCATCAAGCGCCTCTTTCGCCGATCCGTAGACCTTTTTCATGGGACCCCCTGCTTGCGGTGACGCCTCGATGTTCTGGCCC
>JBCCKB010000044.1:0-14424 GCA_039027595.1 Pseudomonadota bacterium
CCGGCGACGGCGGATCAAGGGAGAGCCAGAACAGGTCGCGCAGGAACACCGCCGGATTGTAGCCCGCCTGTCCCCAGTACCAAAAGCCCACCATCACGAACCACGTGATCCCGGACATCAGGCTCAGGAGGCCCCAGGGCCCGAGGTAGAACGGACCTAGCTGGGCGTTTCCGAGCCAGCCCAAAAGTGGCGAGAAGTTCGCCCCCTTCGAACGGTCGGTGAGGTCGGCGGCCTCCACCATGCCCATCTCGGCGGGCCCTTGGACCTGCACCTGGGTGAAGATGTTCTGATACTCCGTATCCCAGAGCTTAGCCATTGACGCCTCCTGCGATATCGACCCACCAGGGCAACTGCACGTACCAGTCCCACCAAACGACCCATTCGTCGAACCAGACCGTGCCGGAAATCACGATGCAAACGGCGCTCCAGAAACCCGCATTCAGCGCCAAGAGCAGACCCAGCCGATGGATGCCAAGGGGCCCGATCGAGTAACCGATGAAGTCACGGAAGAATGTGTCTTCATGTTCGGGCGAACGCATCTCCTTGTCCTTTTCGGGATTGGCCGCCGAGAGGATGAGGGAACCGTGCAGGGCGAGCGCGAGCGTCGTTGTGAAGAAGAACGTGATCGCGATCATATGCGCGGGATTGTAGTGGAAGTTCCCGTACAGGTATCCTGTGTAACTCACCCAATCGAGGTGGCTCCAAATGCCGTAGGGGAACGCATGGCCCCAGGCGCCCATGAGAACCGGGCGGATCACCTGTAGCGAGAAATAGGCGAAGATCGCCACGCTGAACGCGAAGGGGACGTGGTAGCCGATCCCCAGCTTGCGGCAGATCTCGACCTCTCGGAGCGCCCAAGAGATAAAGGCACCGTGGGCGCAAATCGTGATCACCTGCCAGAGCCCGCCCATATCGAGCGGCGCCGCGCCCAATCCGAATGAAATCGGTGGTGGGTTGATGGAAATGAGCCAGGGGTTCCATGTTCCCTGCTCCACCGCGCCATAGAAGATCAAAATCGTGCCGAGACCCGCAAAGAAGATCGTCGTGACACCGAAGAAGCCGACGAAGAAGGGACCGACCCAGAAGTCGAACAGGTCACCGCCGACGAGTGTGCCTCCCGGCACACGGTATTTTCGTTCGAAGCTGAGCAAAGCCATACTTCTTACTCCGTTTCATTGGCGGCCCGGGCCAATGGCCCCCCAAAGCCGTCGTGTGTCCTGGTTTGCCGTGGGCGGGGGGCGGCCCCGCCCACGAGCCTTCGCTTGACCGATGGCTTAGCCGCCGCCGCGTGCCGCAGCCGCGTCAGCGAACCAGTTGATGCCATTCGAAAGCAGCACCAAGTGGATCATCGCCGCGAGCAAGAAGAGGAACACGCCCTGTGCCACGAAGACGCGACGCGGGTCGAAGATCAGCCAAATCTTGTAGAATTTAGCCATTCCCTAGCCTCCCCAGTTTGAGAACCAGGGCCGGTAGATGTACGTGGCGATATGAGCGACGATGGCAACGATAGCAAAGAGTTGCAGTCCGCTCAGATACACCGCGTGCAGTTCCTGCGCCTGCTCATCGGTAAGACCTGTGAAAGACAGGTCGGTTCTATCAGCCATGAAACCCTCCTTCGGGATCGTGAGACTGACGCCGCGTCCCCCGCGGCCGGGTTTCCAGACGGTGTGGACCCGCCCGGTATCCGTTCCTCCGGGGGGGAGGAGCGGAATCTCGTGGTGCTCCCGTTAGGGAGCGGAAAAGATCATCGGCGTAATCAGCCGTGCCTGCGTCCAGGCGCGCGCCACCGGTCCGCGCTCGGGCAGACGTGCTGATCTCAGCGCGTGAAGCGCCCAGGTCAGGACCGCCAAGGGCAGTGTCGCCAGGAACACGATGGCGAAGTAGACGTAGAATTCGGCTCTCGGTGGCCTGCGCGTGCGCCCACTTGCGAGCGGCACATCACTCGTCTGGTCCGTCATTGGTTTCCTCCTGTGTTGTTCATTGCGGGCGCGCGTTGCGCGTCCCGTTCCGCGGGCGTCTCGGGCCGCCCCGTTCCTCCGGATGAAAGGGCCTCAACCGTCTCGAGCACCACCCGTTCCGCGCCTGAAGCAAGGGCCGCGCGTTCGGCGGCGTCGCGCAGTGTCTTGGCGGCGGAAATGCGGGTCAGGACCGGGTGTTCGGCCACAAGGCGATCAAGCGCCTCCTGCGCGTCGGCATCCCATGGAAAGTCGCGGCGTAGCATCGTGGGCGTGGCGGCTTCGGCATCAAGCTCGCTGCCCAAGGGCAGGATGTGAAACAGCGCGTCGAAGAGCCCGTTGCAGATCTCCTGCAAGAGATAGGTCGCGCCCGCGTAGCCCATGAACGGCGTCCCGGTCGCCCGCCGGATTGCCGCACCCGGGAAGCCCGCTGGAATAAAGGCAGGGCTCGGCCCATGCCCGCCCTTGAGCTCGGCGAGATACATCTTTTCGTTGATCGACCCCATGACCACGAGGGGCCGCTTCGCTGCAATCAACGCCCGGACCTCGTCGTTATTCGTCTTCTTTCCCGCGACCCGGGCAACGGCGAAGGCGCAGGGAAAGCCCAGATCGCTTTCCAGGAAATTCCGAATACCCCGCGTATATGTCTCGTTGGCAACGATGCCAAAGCTCGCGGTGGCAAAGAAATCCTGGGTCACTGACCGCCAGAGATCCCAGACGGGCTTAATGGTCGAATGCTTCTCGCGTTCGATGAACGGCTCGGGGTCCAGCCCAAGCATGTCACCTAGCATCCGCAGGAACTTCGTGGTGCTGTCGACGCCCACCGGCGCCTGCAGATAGGGCTTGCCCAACAGCTCGGCGAGCCCTCGGCCGAATTCGCGATACATCACCACATTGGCGTCGGCGTTCACGAGGCCTCGCATTTCGGCGAGATGGGCCCCCATGGGCATCACCATGTTGATCTCGGCCCCGATCCCTTCCACCAAGCGCCGGATCTCGGCGAGGTCCGAGGGCATGTTGAAGGTGCCGTACATCGGCCCGAGGATGTTCACCCGGGGCTTCGCGTCTTCCGCGCGCTTCTTCTCGGGCGGCATCCGACCCTTGGTCATGCCAAACTCGGTGAAGATCCAGGTCATGGCCCGGTCGGCGGCCTCCCACTGATCCTCGTCGATGGTCCTGGGCAGGAAGCGCTGAATGTTTGTTCCCTGGGGCGTGACGCCCCCGCCGATCATCTCGGCGATTGAGCCGGTCACCACCACCGCCGGGAGCGCGGGGTCGAGCGTGCCCCAAGCACGCTTCATCGCGCCCTCGGTGCCGTCCCGGCCTAGTTCTTCTTCTCCAAGCCCGGTGGTGACAATCGGCAATTCATGGGGTGGGAGCGCATCGGTGTAGTGAAGAACCGAGGTCACGGGGAGGTTCTCACAGCCGACCGGACCGTCGATCACCACTTGGAGACCCTTGACCGCCGTAAACGCGTAGACCGCGCCCCAGTAGCCCCCTGCCCGGTCATGGTCCTGAATCAGCATCCGGACACCTCTCGGTGTACGGGCTGTGTACGCGCTGTGTACGGCTGGTGCGGCATTAAATCATCTCCGCCGCTTTCGCCGCCCGAGCTTGCTTGTCGAGCTTCTTTTGGTGCTGCGCCCGGAAATCGGGCCGAAGGTTCGGCGCACCTTCCCACACGCCGGCGGTATCGCTTTCTCCGACGCCTTCGAAGAACTCCCGCATCGTATCCATGCGCGCCTTGTTCGAAATCGCCGCGTTCACCACCTCGGCTAGGCTGCCTGCGCCAGCCGGTCCCATCAGCGGTCTGGCCGAGATCAGATTGGTGAAGTAAAGCCCTGGAATTCCGAGCTCCTTTGCCTTTTGAACGACGGGTGTGGTGCCAATGGCCAGATCCGGCTTGACCGCCTCCATCGCCGCGCAGTCATCCTCAAGGGACGCGCGGAAATTCACGGTCACGCCCTTCGCCTCCAGCCAGTCGAGATCTCCGGCCGAGTGAGCGGTCTTCGGGCAAGCGGTTCCCACATATGGGATGTCCGCGCCACTCTCGACCAGAAGCCGGGCAACGATGAGTTCCGACCCTTCGTATCCCGAGAGCGTCACGGTGCCCTTGATCGGCGCCGCAGCGAGCGCGCCGCGGATCGCCGGAAGAAACGCGTTCTGCGCGGCACCCACCTGCGCTGACGGCAGTCCGAACGCATCGCCGATCGCCGAAAGCCAGGTCGCGGTCCCGTCATGACCAACCGGCGCCGAGCCCAGGATCGGCCGACCAGCCGCCTCAAACTCCCGGCAGGCCGCCGTGTAAAACGGATGAATTGCCGCCACCGCGCCGCAATCAAGCGCCGAGTAAAGCTCCCGCCACTCACGCGCCGGGACAACGGGTCCTGCCGCCAGACCCAAGGGTGCCAGCATCGCACCAATCATCACCGGATCGGCCGGGAACATCTCGCCCAGCAGCGTCACGGTTGGCCTGTCCGATGCCCCACCTGCGGGGGCCGGCACCGGCCCGGCGGCAATCTCTTGGCGGGCGTAGTTCAGCATAGCACCCGCGAGGACGTCCTTGGCTTCGGCATGGGATGGTATGCCAAAGCCCGGGATGTCGATCCCAATGATCCTCACGCCGTCGATCTCGGAGGGCAGCAGACGGAGCGGCACCCCCGAAGCCGTCGGAACGCAGAGATTTGTCACGACAATCGCGTCAAGACGCTCGGGATCGGCCAACTCGTGGACGGCCTCGCGGATATCTTCGAAGAGCTTGCCCGTCACAAGCGTCTCCGAGTTGAACGGGACGTAGCCCACCGATCGGCGGGCGCCGTAGAAATGCGACACGAAGGTCAATCCGTAAACGCAGCAGGCCGATCCCGAAAGCACGGTGGCCACCCGGCGCATCCGAAGGCCCACGCGGAGCGACCCGAAGGCCGGACACATGGATTGCGGCTTGTCATGGGGGCCTTGCGGATAGTCGCGCGCGTACCGGTCCAAGAGCTCGGACTGCCCCGCCGACCGCGCCGCCTTTTCCATCTCGGCGGCTCCGGCATGGCATCCGCCACCGGCGGCCGATAGATCCGGCGCCTCGGCGCGTTCCGCGCCCTGGATCACCTCCGCGGCAGCGGCGTGATCATATTCAACCTCGCCCGTCACGCCCGCTTCTTCTCTTTAGAAATATCCCGGGGAGCGCGAGGGGTGGAACCCCTCGCCCCCGTCGGCGCGCGACGCGCGGCGACAGTCCGCCATTGTGCCGTTGGTGCGCAAAGCGCGGCGCCGCTGATCGCCTCACGCCTCGTCATAAATAACCTCCAGGGACGGCTTGGGCTCGGCGTTTGCGCCGCGCATATCGGCATCCGTGGCGGGCTCGAGAACCACATCCGCTCCGGTTTCGGACGCCGAGAAGAGCCCCAGGAGCGCATCCTGGGACAGCGGCCCCGGCCGAAGCGGCGGCGCCTCGGCCACGTTTTCGGCCAACTCGGCAAACATGGCACCCCAGGGTCCAGCCGCCGTTCCAACGATCTGGTAATTCGCTGACTTCCGGCGGAGATCCTCATCGGCCGGAATTGACGCCAAGATCGGGATATCTACCGACTTGGCAAACGCCGCGGCCTCGCCGGTGCCATCGTCCTTGTTGATCACAAGACCCGCCACGCCCACGTTGCCGCCAAGCTTTCGGAAGTACTCCACCGCGGAACAGACGTTGTTGGCCACATATAGCGACTGCAAATCGTTCGAGCCGACGACAATCACCTTCTGCGCCATGTCGCGTGCGATCGGCAGCCCAAAGCCGCCGCAAACCACGTCACCCAGGAAATCCAGGAGAACATAGTCAAAGTCCCAATCATGGAAGCCGAGCTTCTCCAAAAGCTCGAAGCCGTGGATGATGCCCCGACCGCCGCAGCCCCGGCCCACCTCCGGCCCGCCGAGCTCCATCGCGAAGACGCCGCCACGCTTGAAGCAGACATCACCGATCTTCACCTCCTCGCCCGCGAGTTTTTTCTTGGTCGAGGTCTCGATGATCGTGGGGCAGGCCTTTCCGCCGAAAAGAAGCGAGGTGGTGTCGGATTTCGGGTCACAGCCGATCAGCAGTACACGCTTTCCCAGTTCCGCCATCATGTGGCTGAGGTTCGCGAGCGTGAAGGATTTGCCGATCCCACCTTTCCCGTAAATGGCGATGATCTGGGTCTTCTTGGTCGGTTCCGCCACCGGAATCTCGTCGAGGTCCTCGGCAGCCTCATCCCGGAGCCGCTGATCGAACTGCTTGAGGTTCGTATCGCGGGTATCGTTGCGTAGGTTTGGAATATCGAGCGTCACGGGACGTCCTTCCAATCGAGGATCATCTTTAGGCAGGCCGGATCGCCAAAGGCGGTCGGGTACGCAGTTTCGGCGACTTCGGCGGGCTCTTGGTGGGTAATCAGCCCATGAAGCGAGAGCGCGCCCGCTTCCACGAGTGCCCGGGTCGCGGCGAGATCATCGTGGGTCCACTCCGCGGCAATCCGGAACCGCGCCTCTTTCATGAAGGCGGGCGGAAAGGCGAACCGGATATCGGAGGCGTAAAAGCCGACGAGCACAATCTCGCCACCCTTGGCGATCCGCCCCACAAGCGTGTCCAAGAGGTCTGCGTCGCCCGAGGCATCATAGATGGCGCGGTAATCCCGGCGTTCGTCGGCGTCGGGATGGATGATCGCGTAGCCATCCGCCCCCTCCATCCGCTTAGGATCGATTTCCCAGACCACCGGAGGCGGGGCGCCCGCCGCGCGGGTCATCCGCGCGAGAAGCCGGCCCAGAACGCCGTGCCCGATGATCAGGTCGGGAGGCGTCTTGTCCAAGCCCGCCAAGGCGTGGCGCGCCGTTGCCGCGAGCGCAAGTAGCGCGCCGGTCGGCCCAAGCGCGGGATCGATTCTCGTCACCCGGTTCGCTGCCGACACAAGTCTCTGGCTTGCACCGCCAAAAAGCCCCGAGGCTCCTTCGAAGCAGTTGGCGCCCGGCACGAAGACATGCTCGCCGGCGCGAAAGCCAGTATCGCTCCCGGCCTCCACCACAACGCCCGCCGCCTCATACCCCGGAACCAACGGATAGCTCATGCCCGGGAAAGGCGGCATGGTCCCGTTCCAGAAGAGTTTTTCGGTGCCGGTGCTGATACCCGAGTAACGCACGTCCACGACAAGATCCTCAGCCCCTGGGTCGATGAGCTGCAACGCTCCCAGGGAAAGATCGGCCGGTCCCCGAAGTATGACGGCGCTCGTTTGCAAGCCACCTCCCGCATCTCGTGTTCTCGGTGTCCGGACGTCCCGGACTCACCTGCTATCTTTTGTCGCACTGTAAGTTTAACCTGACACACATTGCTGTCAATCGGTTTGGACATGTTCCGTGTCAGGTGAGGCGCACCGCCGTCACGACGCCCGTGATGTAAGGCCGGAACGTACGGTGCTCGCGAACCTCGCCGAAGCCCGCCTGCGCGACCAGTGCGGCAATTTCCGCGGACCCGCGTGTCCGCCCGGTCCCCATCGCCATGGTGTACAGGGCAAAATAGACATCACCCGGCCGGTTTGGGCGCGCGCCCCCCGTCATCGGCTCGGAGATGATCAGCCGCCCGCCCCTGGGGAGCGCCGCGTAACAGCGCGCCAACAAGCCCGCGACGGTCTCGTCCCTGTGGTCGTACAAAACACGCACGAGGCTGATTGCATCGGCGCCCGTCGGCAACGCCCCCTCCCGGAAACTGCCCGGCACGACCGAGACGCGTTCTGCGCACCCTTCCGCATGGAAGCGCCGCGTGGCCGCGGGCACCACGTCCGGCAGGTCCAACAGGGTCGCCCGCAGATCCGCATGGGTATTGGCGACCGCCGCGAGAAACGCCCCGCTGCCACCGCCTACATCCATCAAGTGCCTGATGCCCGAAAAAGAAACCGTTCGCAGCGTTTCCTCTGCCACGAGGGCCTGGCTCTCGGCCATGAGCTCTGAATAGCGCTCCGCCGCGGCGGTGTCGCGCGCACTCCCTGGGCCAAGAACGTACGGCCAGAAACGCGCCAGTTCTGGATCGGTCCGCCCCCGAAAGAACGCCGCTGGATCGGCCAGGTCGCCGTAGAGGACACTGTGATGACGGATCATCGCCGAAAGGCCGGGCACCCCAAGAAGTGCGGCGCCGCGATGGCTAAGGCGAAACGCGCCCCGCCGCGTACGCAGAAGGCCAAGGGCAACCCCGGCCCGCAAAAGGACGATCATCCGGTGTTCCGGGATACCGCACTTGCGACCCAGGTCCGATGCCCCCAGGTCTCCCTCGGACAGCATGTCTAGGATCTCGAGCTCGACCAGAGCATGGAGAACCTGCGACTGTAGAAAGCCCGACAACAAATCGAACATTGCCGCCCCTTCGGCGCGCGCGATGCGACGCAAGAACGGCACCCGAGAGGCCCAGCTTTGAAAGGCCGGCGAAAGCGCAAGGCGCAGGTGAAACGGCAGCCGCGACCCCCGGCTTGGCACGGCAATCTGGGGGGTTAGGCTTGCGTCACTCACCTGGCACCGTCCGGGCAACCGGCGCGATCGGCGCCAGTCGCTCGGCGGTCTTGCGCACCATGTCGGCCAACGCCGCCTCGCCGGGGCACGAGGGGATCGAAGCGATCGCGCCGGCTAGGATATTGCGAAGACGCTCAACCGCCCCTTGGACACCCAGCGCGCTGACGGCATTGGGCCGTCCATGGACCGCATCCTGTCCGGCCGGCTTGCCAAGGGCTTCGGCATCATAGACCGCGTCGCGAAGATCATCGGCGACCTGAAAGGCCTCGCCTATACGCGCGCCCAACTCGAACCAAGGATCGGGATCCTGGCCCGAGGCGGTGGCGCCCATCTGTGTGGCGGCAACGAATAGCGCACCGGTCTTGGCCCTGTGATACGCCGACAGATCCACCTCAGCCTCGCTCTCCCAGCCCTGACCCGCGCAGATACCGCCGGGCATCCCCGTGCGCTGCGCAAGCATCAAGGTCAACTCAAGGGCTCGCGCCGGATCGTGGCGGCCCGCGCGCTGGATGGTCTCGAAGGCCATGACAATAAGACTGTCACCGGTCAGGAGTGCCAGTGGTTCCGAAAACGCCTTGTGCACCGATGCCTTCCCGCGCCGAATATCAGCGTCGTCGAAGCAGGGCAGATCATCGTGAACGAGGCTGGCGCAGTGCATGATTTCAAGCGCCGCGGCGGCAGCATCTGCCAATGCGGGATCCTTGTCCCCGCAAGCGTTGGCAACGGACATGAGAATTGTCGGCCGAATCCGCGCACCTCCTGGGCTGACCGCGTACTCAAGAGCAGAGGCAAGCTGGGGCGGCGGCGACCCGCTTTGACCTTGCGTGATCGCCCTGGCGATCGCCGCTTCGATGCGTGTCTTGAAGATCATCGCGCGCTCCCTGGCCCGGTGAGTGTCAAACCAAGCTGACACATAGGTGTAAATGATAGTGGACAACCGCGATGGGCGAGTCAACAATCACGCCATGGAGGATCCGCAAAGCAACATCGTCGTCATCGGCGCCGGCGTCGGTGGTCTGGCCACCGCGATGCTCCTGTCGGGCAATGGAGCGCGCGTAACGGTCGTTGAGGCCGCGGATGCTCCGGGCGGCAAGATGCGCACGCTGCCAAGCGCAGCGGGACCCATTGATGCCGGGCCAACCGTGCTGACACTCCGTCCGGTTTTTGAGGAACTCTTCGCGTCCGCCGGGAGCCGACTAGAGGATCACGTGACCCTCCACCGCGAACCCTGCCTCGCACGGCATTTCTGGCCCGACGGCACATGCCTTGATCTCTATGATGATCCAAGCGAGAGCGCCGCGGAGGTGCGCGCGGTGTTCGGCACCCGCGTGGAGGCCGAGTTCTTGCGGTTCAGCGCCAATGCACGCGCGCTATTCGAGGCCTTCGACGCGCCATTGATGCGCGCGCCCGACCCCGCTCCGATCAAGCTGGCGGTCGCGATGGCATCGCGACCACGGTTGCTTGCAAAGATGGGGGCGTTTCGCTCGATGGCGCGCCAACTTGCGTCCGAGTTCTCGGAACCGAAGCTCCGCCAGCTTTTCGGGCGCTACGCAACCTATGTGGGGGGTTCGCCCGACGAGAGCCCGGCGGTTCTGCGCCTGATCGCCCATGCCGAGGCCGCCGGGGTCTGGCGCATAGCCGGGGGAATGGGTGCGCTCGCGCGGGCGATGGCCAAGGTGGCCGAAGCAAATGGAACGGTCTTTCGATACGGCCAAGTCGCGGACAGGTTGGAGATACAATCTGGCCGGATCGTCGCGGTACATTTGGCGGCTGGCGGGCGCATCCCGGCAAGCCGCGCGGTGTTTAACGGGGATCCACGCGCGTTGCTGGAGGGCAAGTTGGGCGCGGCCGCCCTGGAAGCGGTCCCAAGAAAAGCGGTCGAACCCCGGAGCCTATCGGCGAATGTTTGGGCTTTCGCCGCCCGCGCCCGTGGTGCTGCGCTGCGCCATCACAACGTATTCTTCGGCGACGATCCACGGCTCGAATTCGACCCTATTTCAGCAGGTTTTCCGCCCGAAGACCCGACGCTCTACGTCTGCGCGCAGGACCGAGGAACCGGGGAGACGCCGCCAGAGACCGAGCGTTTCGAGATTATTATGAATGCGCCGCCCTTACCGGGCGGCAAGCCGGAGGATATCGCCTTATGTCGGACACGCACCTTTCCGGTCCTCGCTCGCAGGGGCTTAAGATTCTCGCCCGAGCCACCGGACGCGGCGCTCACGACGCCCTGGGGGTTCAACGCGCTCTTTCCGGCGAGCCAAGGCTCCCTTTACGGGCGGAGCCCACATGGGCAGATGGCAGCTTTCGCGCGGCCCAGGGCACGGACATCCCTCCCGGGGCTCTACCTCGCGGGGGGCGGCGCACATCCGGGGGCGGGACTCCCAATGGCGGCCCTCTCCGGGCGCCACGCGGCCGAGGCGATTCTGACGGACCTTGCTTCCACATCGGCGTCCCGCCAAACGGCTACGCGTGGTGGTATATCGACGGGATCTCCAATTGTGGCACCCGCGCGATCTCGGTCATCGCCTTCATAGGTTCGGTCTTTTCGCCGTGGTATCGCTGGAGCGGACGCCGCGACCCGGAGAACCATGTCTGCATAAACGTCGCGACATACGGTCCAGGCGGACGATTTACGATGACCGATCGGGGCCGCGAAGCCCTGCGCAGCTCCGCCGACACATTTGAAGTTGGTCCAAGTCGGCTGTCGTGGAAGAACGGACGCCTAGAGATTGATGTCGACGAAATCTCCTCGCTGCCGCTTGTCTCGCGCATCCGAGGCCGGATCACCTTGACCCCTTCGGCCATTACCGGGGTCGAGGTGCCGCTCTTGCCGGATGGCAGCCATGTTTGGCGTCCATTCGCGCCGAAGGCGTCGATCGACGTTGATCTCAATCGTGGCTGGCAGTGGAGCGGAGAGGGTTACTTCGATGCGAACTTCGGCACTGCCGCGCTTGAGGATGACTTCCGTTACTGGACCTGGGGCCGGTTTCCAACCGGTGACGGAGCCACGTGCTTTTACGATGCCGAACGTCGGGATGGGAGCCATCTGGAGCTTGGCGTCCGCTTCGACGCCGATGGCGCCGCGACCGTGATCGACCCGCCTCCGCGAACCCGCGTTTCCCGGTCGCTCTGGGCCGTTCGCCGCGAGACGCGCGCCGACGCGGGGTTTCGCCCGCGGCAAGTCCTCGCCATGCTCGACGCACCGTTCTATACCCGCTCGGTGGTGGAGACGCGGATTGGCGGCGCGACAACGCGCGGCGTCCACGAGGCCCTGGACCTCGACCGATTTTCCTCGCCGCTCTTGAAGCCAATGCTGGCCGTGCGTGTCCCCAGGCGGTCGGGCTGGCGGTTCGCGCGCGAAGCAAACGCGTAGGCCGCCAACGCCCCTCGACGAGGTCTCGCAAACGGCAGGAGCGCGGCCGTTAACGCGTGCTCTAATCCGACAGGTTCAATGGAGGGACGTTTGGATTGAGCTTCCAAACCGACCAATTGAGTGCGCCAGCCACCGTGACCCAAGCGAGATACGGCACGAATAGGAGCCCGGCGAGTTGGTCGACCCGCCAAAACGCAATGAGCGTGGCAAGAACCGCAAGCCAAAGCGCGACCAGGACAATCATCCCGCGACCCATTTGTCGAAGACCAAAAAACACAGGGGTCCACAGGGTGTTAAGCGCCAACTGCAAAGCAAAGAACGCCATCGCATAGCCACTTGCCCCGGCCGTCCCTGCGCGGGCGCCTGCGACCGAAATACAGATATAGAGTGTTGTCCAGGCAACAGGAAACAGCCAGTTGGGAGGGGTCCAACCCGGCTTTTCGAGACGCTCATACCAAGCGCCTGGCGGGAACATGGCCCCGGTTGACCCCGCTGCGATGCAGCCCGCCAAAAAGAGCGCAAAGAGCGTCCAGTCCATTGCAGGCTACCCGGCGCGAGCCATCGCTGGCTCGAGCGGCGGCCGCAGTCTGTCGCGCGCCTCAAGCTGGGCAAGGACCCCTATGAGTGCTTCGGCTCGCCCGCGTTCGGGCGCCGTGTTCGCGGCAGCCTCCACAAGGAATCGGGTTTCTTCGAGAGGCTCGGCATAAAGGACGGCGGAGCCCGGCAGGATAAGCCCAAAACCCGTTCGAAGGACCGCAACACCCAGCCAGCCGATCTTCTGGGTCCGATATGTGTGCGCCCGATAGGAAACGGTGTCATAGCCGTTCTTGCGGATTGCCCCACCAATTCCGTCATAGATGAAGCGCGCCGCGAATATCCCGGGCCGTGCTGCTAGGGGAAGCTCGTGAATTCCAGGCTCTGCCCGATGGTAAAGACGCCTGGCTTCGCCCAGGAGACGTGCGACGATATCGCGGACCTGCGTACTCGGAAGAGGATCAGCAAAGTAGGCATCAGGGTCTATTTCTGCCTCTTCGAGCCATTCTAGCGGCATGTACATGCGCCGCTCGCGGGCATCTTCGCCAACATCGCGGGCAATATTGGTGAGCTGCATAGCAACGCCGAGGTCACATGCCCGGGCCAGCGCGTTGGCGTCCCGGACGCCCATGAGGACGCTCATCATGGCTCCGACGGCCGCGGCGACCCGCGCGGAATAGGCGCGCAAATCCGAGAGCGTCCGGTAGCGGCGGCCCATGGCATCCCAGGCGAGCCCCTCCAGAAGTGCGTCGGGAAGCTGACGCGGCATTTCAAACTCGTCCACCACGTTTGCGAAAGCACGATCGGCCGGCGCGTTTCTGGGTCGACCCTCGTAAATCAAGTCGAGCCTATCGCGGAGCGTGAGCACGGCTTGGGACTTTGCATCATTCAAATCAACGGCGTCGTCAGCGAGACGGCAAAAGGCGTAGAGGACCAAGGCCGGATCGCGGACGCGCGCGGGCAAGAGCTTGGATGCCGCGTGGAACGAGAGGGATCCATGCCGGATCGCCTCACGGCAATGGGCGATATCATTTTCTATGCTGGTCATTCGGCGGCGAGCCTGGTCTCGAGCTGCGCCGGTTCCGCATCTGGCACGAGCTTGGCAAGCACCTCTGCGCTTGAGATCACGCCGGGCAGACCAGCGCCGGGATGGGTCCCGGCGCCCACGAGGTACAGACCCTTGGCCTCCTCGCTCACGTTATGCGGTCTGAACCAAGCTGATTGCAGGATCCGAGGCTCGATCGAGAACCCGGATCCATGGGGCGAGAGATACCGGTCGCGGAAATCCTCCGGCGTGAAAACAAGGCTCGGGCCCAAATGATCCGCAAGTCCAGGCAACAGGCTCTGTTCCAGGGCGTTTTGCACCTTTTCACGATAGCGCGCGCCCTCTTCGGCCCAATCAACGGGGTTCTCAAATCCCAGATGCGGGACGGGAGAAAGGGCGTAGAACGTGTCGCCCCCTTCAGGAGCTACACTAGGGTCGGTCACCGATGGCCGATGCACGTAGAGGCTCATGTCGTCGGCCAACTTGCCCTTGATGAAGATATCGCTGACCAGACCCTGGTAGCGCGGTCCGTTCAGGATTGTGTGGTGGCCCACGTCTGGCCAGAGACTGCGCGTCCCGCGCGTCCCGAAGTACCAGACGAACAGCCCCATCGACCAGCGTGAGCGCGCCAAGCGCCTGGTTGTCCAACGGCGCCGACGCTGATTCCGCAAAAGCCGGTCGTAGGTGTGGCCCGCATCGGCGTTCGACACCACGACATCGGCGCCAATGACCTCCCCCCCGACAAGGCGCACACCCGCGGCGCGACCCTTTTCCACCAGAATTTCATCCACTTCGGCGCCCTGGCGCACCAACCCGCCCTGATCGGCGATCACACCCACCATGGCATCGGCAATCGCTGCAACGCCGCCCATCGCGTAGTGGACGCCATACTCCTTCTCCAAATGGCTCACGAGCGCATACATCGAGGTCACATGCGTCGGATCGCCACCTATAAAGATCGGATGGAAAGACAGCGCCATGCGCAGACGCGGGTCACGCACACGCGCTTTGGC
>JBCCKB010000045.1:0-14085 GCA_039027595.1 Pseudomonadota bacterium
CGCAAACGGCTTGCAATCGATACCCGTCTCGCTGAGGAACTCGGATGATCGCATATGGGGATCCTGGCATGACGCCCTCATTTGAGCGCTTTATTCACCCGGCACGCGCGAAACCCGAACTTTGGCGCCTTTTTGCGGGCTGTATCGTGATGCTGGGGGTCTATGCGGGCTTTATCGCCGGGTTCTTTTTCCTTCTGAGGTTGGCCTCCCAGCGCGGCCTTGTCGCACCAGTTCTTCAGATGCCAGAGATTGCGGCGACGCCGTGGGGCCTGGTGGTTCTCCTGGCGACCTTCATTGGTCTCGCTGTTGCGCCAATGGTGGCCGTGCGGCTCTTACACAAGCGTGGGCCGGGAACCCTGTTTGGACGTGCGGCAGTGGTCTTGCGCGACTTTGCGACCGCTTTTGTCGTGGTGGGTCTCATTCTATCCCTATCGGTGGGGATATGGACGCTCGTTTATGATGCAACGCCGGGTTTGCCACCGGCGACTTGGCTCGGTTTCTTGCCCCTCGCGCTCCTCCTTGTCCTGATCCAGACCGGCGCGGAAGAGCTCGTCTTCCGTGGTTATCTGCAACAGCAACTGGCCGCACGTTTCGCATCGCCTTTGATCTGGGCAGTGTTCCCGTCGCTTCTATTCGGGCTTGCGCACTATGCCCCCGCCGAAATGGGTGCAAATGCATGGCTTGTTGTGGGGGTAACGGCCACGTTTGGCCTTTTGGCGGCGGACCTTACCGCCAAGACCGGCTCGCTAGGGGCGGCGTGGGGGTTTCACTTTGCGAATAACTGCCTTGCGCTTCTGGTGCTTGCCACCGAAGGAACACTCACGGGGCTCGCGCTTTATGTAACCCCATACAAGGTCGATGACACAAGTCTCGCGCGCTCGGTCCTTGCGCTTGACGTGGCTATGATGGTCTTGGCCTGGTGGGTGATCCGTCGCGTCTGCAGGGCACGCTGATCTGCAATGCAAGCGGACGTCGATTGCATTTCAGATTCGGCACGCTTAAGTCAGACGTTGCGCCAGAGAGGGGTCGCAAGCCAGAGATGAACTGGATCTCCAACTATGTTCGCCCGCGAATAAACTCCCTGTTCTCGCGCCGCGAGGTGCCCGAGAACCTTTGGACAAAGTGTGAGGCCTGCGGGACCATGCTGTTCCACCGCGAGCTCAGTGACAATCTGAATGTTTGCACCGCGTGTCAGCACCACATGCCGGTGTCGCCCAGAACGCGTTTCAACGCGCTCTTTGATGGCGGGATCTATTCAGAGGTCGAGGTGCCCTTGCCGCTCGCGGACCCGCTGGGTTTCCGCGACCAAAAACGATACCCCGACCGGATGAAGGCGGCGCAAAAATCCACCGGGGAGGCGGAGGCGATGCTGGTCGCCGAGGGTGAGATGGGTCGGACGCCGATTGTCGCTGCCGCGCAAGACTTTGGCTTCATGGCTGGTTCCATGGGCATGTATGTCGGCAACGCGCTTGTGGCGGCGGCGGAGCGCGCGGTGTTGACCAAGCGGCCCTTAATTCTGTTCTCTGCCGCGGGCGGGGCTCGGATGCAGGAAGGTATCCTGTCGCTGATGCAAATGCCCCGGAGCACCGTGGCTGTTGAAATGGTCAAGGATGCGGGCCTTCCCTACATCGTCGTATTAACCCATCCGACCACGGGTGGCGTCACCGCTTCCTACGCAATGTTGGGCGATATCCATATCGCCGAGCCCGGTGCGCTCATTTGCTTTGCCGGGCCCCGTGTGATCGAACAAACGATCCGCGAGAAATTGCCCGAGGGCTTTCAACGCGCAGAATACCTCCTCGATCACGGCATGCTCGACAGGGTTACCCACCGCAAGGACCTGAAGGATGAGCTTGTCGTCATAACCCGGATGCTGCTCGGTTTGCCGCCCGCAGTGAAAGGGGACCTCCCGCCACCCTCCGAAGCCATCGCAGAACCCATTGGAATGGCGGCTCCGAAGGCGGACGCCGCGGAGTGACTGCGGCCAGTTCGGACGCCATCCTTGAGCGGATGATGTCGCTTCACCCGAAGGTCATCGATCTGACTCTGGATCGGGTTTGGCGGCTGCTTGAGGCCGTCGGACACCCCGAACGCGCGCTGCCCCCGGTGATCCATGTCGCGGGCACAAACGGTAAGGGTTCGACAATTGCGATGCTTCGCGCTGGCCTCGAGGGCTCTGGTCAAACAGTTCATGTCTATACCTCTCCGCATCTTGCGCGGTTTCACGAGCGGATCCGGCTTGCAGGCGAGCTCATCGACGAGCAAGACCTGACGGCTGTCCTCGACGAGTGCCTCGAGGCCAACGGACCAGCTCCGATCACTTACTTTGAGATTACAACGGTGGCTGCTTTGCTGGCCTTTTCCCGCGTGCCAGCCAATTGGACCCTCCTTGAGGTGGGGCTTGGTGGACGGTTGGACGCCACGAACGTTGTTGATCAACCCGCCTTGACGGTAATCACGCCGGTGGATCTCGATCATCAGCGGTTTCTAGGGGAAACTCTTGCCGAAATCGCTGCCGAAAAGGCCGGGATCTTGAAGCCTGGTGTCCCCTCTATCGTCGGACCACAGCAGTCCTCCGCTCTCGACGTGATCAAGCGACGTGCCGAGGAAACTGGAAGCCCGCTGTTGGTGCATGGTCAAGAGTGGCTTGTTTGGGAAGAACGCGAGCGTCTTATCTTTCAGGACGATGCCGGTCTCCTCGATCTTCCACTGCCGGCACTCTTGGGTGCGCATCAGATCGGGAATGCCGGGATGGCTATTGGCTCCCTGCGCCAACTTCGCTTTGGCGAAGCAAGCTGCGAGAACGCGCTGCGCGGCGCCGAGTGGCCCGCGCGTTTGCAGCGGCTCCGTGAGGGCAGGTTGGTGGTGCTTGCCGAACCCGCTGAGCTCTGGTTGGACGGGGGCCACAACCCGGCGGCTGGACAGGCGATTGCCAATGCCATGCGCGCCCTTCCGCCGCGAGATCTATACCTCATCTGCGGAATGCTTCGAACCAAGGACAGCGCGGGGTTCCTGCGGGCCTTCTCGGATCAAGCGCGGTTGGTCTATACCGTCGACATAAAGGAAGAGAGCGCGACGCTTAGCGCGGAGGAGACGCGCGACGCGGCTGAGGCGGCGGGGATGACGGCAGTGGCCACGGATGACGTGGAAACAGCGATCCGCGAGATCACGCAAGCCTCACCACACTCTCGCATCCTTATCTGCGGGTCACTCTATCTTGCGGGCGATGTTCTTCGCCGGGACGCCAGAACCCTCCCAAAATGAACGCCCGCGCCGCTAGGCATAAGTGTGAAGCCAACGGTGGCCCGGCTGATCCTTTATTGCATCCGGGCGTCGTTGAACGCGGTCACGAGACAGCGCCCTCGTCCACATGGGCCTATTGCAAGCGTCAGTCCGTCGCCCAGTCCGCGGCCTGCATTTCGCGCAACCTGCTGGCGGTTCGCTCGAACTCAAAGCTGCCTTCGCCTTCAAGATACAGACGCTCGGGCGCATCGGCCGCAGACATGATCACCCGGACGCGCGCCTCGTAGAGGGCGTCGATCAACGTCACAAAGCGCTTGGCCTCATTGTAGTTCTCGCTCGAAAGGATCGGTACGTCCTCGAGTATCAGAACGCGCAATGCATCGGCCACTGCGAGGTAATCGGCCGGCCCAAGCGGGCGGGCGCAAAGATCCCAGAACGAGGCCCGGCCGACACCGTTACGGTAGTAAGGGATTTCCACGTCTCGCCCTTTGACGGTGAGAACCAGCGCGCGGTGCCGCCGGCCCCCGGTGAGTGTCGTCCATATCGCCGAGACCGCTTCGCGCGCCGAGCCGTCTGCGGGATGGAAGTAGACCTGTGCGCCTTCGAGCCGGTTTTGCCTATAGTCCACGGGAGAGGCCAACTCGTGAACCGTCAAATTCTTGCTGAGAAGATCGATGAACGGCAAGAACAGCTGACGATTCAAGCCATCCTTATAAAGATCCTTCGGCACCCTGTTTGAGGTGGTAACGACAACAACGCCATCTGCGAAAAGGCGTTCGAACAGGCGGCCCACGATCATCGCATCGGCGATATCAGTAATTTGCATCTCGTCGAACGACAAAAGCCGCAGGCTCTCGCTTATCTCCTTGGCAACCGGCAGAATCGCATCATCCACGCCGGTCTTTCGCGCCTGATGGAGCCCGGCCTGAACCTCCTGCATGAAACGGTGAAAGTGAACCCTGCGCTTACGTTTGGTGTCGACGGTGGCATGGAAGAAGTCCATGAGCATGGACTTTCCTCGCCCTACCCCGCCCCAAATATAGAGGCCTTTGACGGGTTCTGGCGGTTTCGAGAACAACCCCATGAACCCGCCCTTTGTTGGACCGGCTTCTTCGATCGCTCGGCGGACACGATCAAGTTCAGGCAGCACCGCCTCCTGGGCCGGATCGGCCGTTAGGCGACCCTCGGCGACAAGCGTGGCGTACATTTCCGTCAGGCTGTCCGACATGCCACCTGTGTTAGGCCCTGAGATCTCGGTTGAAAAGTCGCGGTCAGGGTAGCGCCGCAAAAAGTAGAAGTGACAAGAATGGCCGCGGCAACAGAATCTGATTTGACCCAATGCCTGCATCATGTTCAGGAGTGCCATGGCGGACCGCATCGCACCACAGAGCGCCCTGGTCACTCCGATCCTGGTCGCGGGTTCTGCGACCCTGCTGATCGGCTTCGCGATCCGAGCGGCATTCGGTGTGTTTCAAATTCCTGTGGCGGAAGAGTTTGGCTGGCCGCGGGCTGAGTTCTCAACAGCGATTGCGATCCAAAATCTGGCCTGGGGAATTGGCCAACCGATTTTTGGGGCCATCGCGGAGAAGATCGGGGACCGGAAGGCGATTTTTCTTGGAGCGCTCCTTTATGCCCTCGGTTTGGGCTTAACGGCGATCGCCACAACGCCCGTCCAGTACCAGCTCCTCGAGGTGGCCGTGGGCTTTGGCATCGCTGGGACCGGGTTTGGTGTGATCCTTGCAATCGTTGGGCGATCCGCCAGCGATGAAAACCGCTCAATGGCCCTGGCAATCGCCACTGCGGTGGGCTCGGCTGGCCAGGTGATCGGTCCACCTGCGGTAGAAGTTCTCTTGAGCCATATGCCGTTTCAATCCGTCTTTCTCATTCTTGCGGCGTCCGCCCTGACCCCTCTCCTGTTTTTGCCACTCCTGAGGACACCCAGTCCCAATTTCGACAGTAACGAAAGCCCAAGCCTTACGGACGCCGTCTCTCGGGCCTTCCGCGACCCCTCCTATACGCTGATCTTCGTGGGGTTTTTCTCGTGTGGGTACCAACTGGGCTTTATGACCGCACATTTTCCCGCGTTCGTGACCGAGATGTGCGGACCGATCGCGCCGGGCGGTCTGCTTGATGGGATTGGAATTTCCACAACGTCGGCCCTTGGCGCCGCGGCGTTCGGGCTCATCGGTCTGGCGAATATCGCGGGGACGCTCCTGGCCGGATGGGCGGGCAAGTATTGGCCGAAGCGCTACCTTTTGGCCGGGATCTACACGGGCCGCACGCTGTTTGCCGCGTTGTTTATCCTGTTTCCGATCACACCCGCCAGCGTGCTCTTATTCTCTGCGGGGATGGGCGCTCTCTGGCTCGCAACGGTGCCCCTCACCTCCGGGCTAGTTGGGCAGATCTATGGCTTGCGCTTTCTTGGTACGCTCTACGGCTTTGTCTTTCTTTCGCATCAGATCGGGAGTTTCATTGGGATCTGGCTCGGTGGTCGGCTCTACGATGCCTACGGGGATTATACGCAAGTTTGGTGGATCGGCGTCGCGGTGGGCGCGTTTAGCGCGATCGTGCACTTGCCGATCAGAGAGCGGCCCTTGTCCGCAACGCCCGCAAACTAGACCGCCTCCGTCTCGGTCAGAAGCTCCTCTGCGACAAGTCGCTCGGCGAAACCCGCTGCGCCATCAAAAAGGTGGCAGTGCCAGCCTCGAGCGCGCGCGGTGGCAATGTTCTCAGGGCGATCGTCTGTGAAGAGAAGCGCGCTGGAGGTGATGCCTGTGCCGCACTCCACCGCCTCGTAGATGCGGGGATCCGGCTTTGACATCCGGAGGTACCCCGAGATGAACCTTTGATCGAACGAGCTCAGAAAGGGATAGTGCTTTTCGGCAAGCTCGAATGTCGCAATTCCGAAGTTTGACAAGGCGAAGACCGGCACGCCCTTCGCGCGTAGCGCATCCTTGACCCGGACAGTCCGCGCGATGGCGGGAGACGCCATGTCCATCCAGCGCGTATACCATAGGCGGATTTCATTGGCCCAATCAGGGTGTTCCTCCGCCTTGGCGAACACGGTTTCCTTGAAATCCGCTCCGAGGTCGATCTCCTCATTCATGCCCTCGAGATCGACCTCTGCAAAAAGCGCCCTACGCCGCTCGGCGCCGATAGCGGCGTCGTAGACCCGTATCGGATCCCACTCCAGCAGCACATTGCCGATATCAAAGACAACCGCCTGGATCCCGCTCATTCGACCGCCCTCCAATCGGTGTGATCTAAGCGCGGGCCCATTGCCACATCCCGGAAAACGCAGCGCGCAAAGATCGATATGCCCTCAAGCGGCCAAGGCTTCTGCATGGAAGAGCACATGGTCGGACATAAAGCTCGCCACGAAGAAATAGCTATGATCATAGTCCGGTTGCATCCGGAAGATGGCGGGTTGGCGCCGGGCAGCCATGGCGCTTGAGAGCGCCTCCGGCTTCAAGAGATCGAGAAATTGATCTTTCGTGCCCTGGTCGATCAGAATTCGACCGGGGTGACCCAGCGTCTCCATCAATAGGGTCGCATCATGGGCCCGCCACGCCTCCTCATCGGATCCCAAATACGCCAAAAACTGCTTTTTGCCCCAGTCGCTTTGCGTTGGATTGGCAATCGGCGCAAAGGCCGAGACCGAGCGGTAGCGGTCTGGATAGGTCATGGCGAGCGTCAGTGCGCCGTGACCGCCCATGGAGTGCCCGGTAATGCCCTGGCGGTTGGGATCGAGCGGGTAGGAACCAAAGAGAAGGTCTGGCAGATCCTTTGAAATATAGTCCCACATCGCGAAATTCGGTGCCCAGGGAGCCTCTGTCGCGTTGAGGTAAAACCCTGCCCCTTGTCCCAGATCGTAAGCCTCGTCATCGGCGACATCCTCGCCCCTTGGAGAGGTGTCAGGGAAGGCAAGTGCGATGCCCGCCTTGGCCGCGTGGGCCTGGGCGCCGGCTTTGACCATGGCGTTCTCATGGGTGCAGGTGAGCCCCGAGAGATACCAGAGAAGAGGCACATTTTCGGTCTTGGACCGTGGCGGCAGATAAAGCGCAAACGTCATCTTGCCCCCGGTCGCCTTGGATGCATGGCTGCAAACAAACTGCACGCCTCCGAAGGCCGCGTTTTCCGAAATGACTTCCATGGGTCTTCCCCCTATTGAAATCCACTGACCCAGGCGATGACCGCCGTGACCGTCAGAACCGAAACCGCCGTTGAGATCAAGATCGCGGTCGATACCCGTTGCGGTGCGACACCATAGTGCTGGGCGAGGATGAAGACATTCCCGGCAACCGGCATCGCAGCGGCCGCAATGATCACACCCGCCGAAAAAGGCTCGACCGGGAAGACCACGAGGACCGCGAAGGCTACTGCCGCCGGATGAAGAAAGAGCTTGGCGAAGGACAGCCAGACCGCCACTTCGAGCCGCTCGGCGGCCTTGCCCGCGAGCGAAGCGCCGATCGCGAACAGCGCTCCGGGCGTGGCCGCGGCGCCCAAGAGCTCGAGAAACGCATTGACGGGACTGGGAAGCGGCAGCGAATACGCTGACCAAAACAGTCCAAGCGCGATCGAAACGATCATGGGGTTCTTCAGAAGACCCAGGCAGACGGTCCCAAAAATCCGCACCGACATCCGGCCATCTCGCGCGCCGGTAATCAATATCACGATCAGACTGCCAAACACGATCAGATCAACCGAAAGGCCCAGGAGTATTGGAGCGATCGCCGCCTCGCCCATGAGGATCGACAGCATCGGGATGCCGAGGAACCCAACGTTACCAATCGCACCGCATTGCGCTTCGACGGCGGCCTCCTCAACGCGGAGACCGCGTAGCACCGCGACAATCGTGACCAAAACGTAGACCGCCAGCGTGGCGGAGAAATAGGCCTTCACGAAGGTCCAATCCAGAATTTCAGTGATTGGAAGGTTCGCAGTAAACCGAAAGAGCATTGCAGAAAGCGCGAAGTAAAATACGAACTTGGTGAGATAGGCGGTGGCATCCGGCGTAAAGAACCCGGTGCGGCCCGACACGTACCCAAGCCCGATGAGGGCAAAGAAGGGCAACGTCTGAAACAGGATCTCAACCATTTGCCACCGCTAGCGGTGCGCGCCGCCGCGCGCAACCGGCGTCACGCCTTGAAAAAACTGAACTGAACAGTTTATATTCGTCGGATTGCATGGGATGCACCCGATGAATATCGAACCCACTCTGCCACGCACCGGACGAAAGCTTGCCCAAGTCCTCGAAGGCGCTCGAACGGTTTTTCTGCGGGATGGCTTCGAAGGCGCAAGCGTCGACGACATTGCCCGCGAAGCCGGCGTCTCGAAGGCTACGCTCTACAACTATTTTCCCGACAAGCGGATCCTGTTTATCGAGGTCGCCAAGGCTGAATGCTGCCGCCAGGAAGAAGCCACTGACAAGATGATCGCGATGTCTGCGCCACCCGCGGAAGCCTTGCGGGTCGCGGCTGAGCGAATGATGCGGCTAATCCTGTCTCCATTTGGCCGAAACGTCTTCAAGATCTGCGTGGCCGAAAGCGACCGCTTCCCCGAGCTCGGCCGAGAATTCTGGGAGTCCGGACCGGCTCGCGTAAGGGCCAAGATGATCGACTACTTTCGCCAGGCGATGGACCGTGGAGAACTGCTGATCGACGATACGGATCTTGCGGCGGACCAGTTCGCCGAACTCTGCAAGTCCGATCTGTTCCCAAAGTTGATGTTCGGGATACAGGATAGGTTCAGCGATGCCGAGATCGCGCGCGTTGCGGATGGCGCGGTGGCGACATTCATGGCCCGCTATGGGGCGGCGAAATAACCCGGGTTCGATCCGTGCGTGGGCGCCTAGGGCAACCTCGAGAGCAGCTCCGCCGCCGCCGCCGCCGGCGAACGCTCGCCGCGCGCGACGTCCTCGCCAAGTCGATCCAGTGTGACCGCGAGTTCCGGTGCGCGCGACAGCCGCGCCAGAAGACCTTCCCGAACCTCCTCTTCGAACCAGTCTCGAGCTTGTGCCGCGCGGCGTGATACCCAATAACCTTGCTCCTTTCGCCAATCCGCAAGGGTGGTCATCTCGTCAAAAACATCCTTTATGCCCGTTGCCTTCTGGGCGGAGACCGACAGAACTTTGGGATACCCTTCGGGATCTTGCGCGCGGGCGCGCAGCAGCCTAAGCGCGCCGGTGTATTCTGCGACGGTTCGGTGCGCGGCGCCCGCTAGCTCGCCATCAGCCTTGTTGACTAAAACCAGATCCGCGATCTCCATGATACCCCGCTTCACGCCCTGAAGCTCGTCACCGCCGCCCGGTGCGATGAGCAGGCCAAAGATGTCCGTCATTCCGGCGACAAGGACCTCCGATTGCCCAACGCCCACAGTCTCAATAAGAACAACGTCGAACCCCGCTGCCTCACAAATGATGACCGCCTCTCGTGTACGTCGTGCAACGCCCCCTAAGGCCGCTTGTGACGGAGAAGGCCGAATATAGGCACGCGGGTTTCTGGCAAGTTCCGCCATGCGGGTCTTGTCGCCCAGGATCGACCCACCCGAGCGCGTCGACGACGGGTCGACGGCAAGCACGGCCACGTTGAGCCCTTGCTCGGTAATATGGGCGCCAAATGCCTCGATGAAGGTCGACTTCCCGACCCCGGGGGCGCCCGATAGACCGATCCTGAGGGCTTCCCGGCCGAGGCTCCGTAGCTGATCGATAAGCGCGTGCGCTTGGGCCCGGTGGTCGTCCCGGCCACTTTCAATCAGCGTGATTGCCCGCGCCAAGGCACGGCGGTCTCCGCTTGCAACACGGGTTACGAGTTCGTCCATCCGCACTCAATTGCCCGCACGGGCGGTCCCTGTCCAGAGCCTTGGCTGGCGGGTGCCCGGACCTTCGGCCATAAGGTGCCATGGTGCATCCTTTGCCAATCGACGCGGTTCTGCCCGAGCTCCTCGGGACGCTTAAACGCGAGTGCCGCGCGGTCCTCGAAGCTCCGCCGGGTGCGGGAAAAACCACTCGGGTGCCACTTGCGATCCTGGAAGCCGGAATTGTCGAGGGCCGGATTCTTGTACTCGAGCCGCGTCGCGTGGCAGCGCGCTCCGCCGCCGAACGCATGGCAAGCATGCTGGGTGAACCGCTGGGAATGCGTGTCGGCTACAGAATTCGCGGCGACGCGCGCGTCAGCGATCAGACACGCATTGAAGTGGTGACCGAAGGCATTTTGACCCGCATCCTCAACCAAGACCCGGGCCTCGAGGGCATTGGCCTCGTGATCTTTGACGAGTTCCATGAGCGTTCCATCCACAGCGATTTAGGACTTGCCCTGTGCCTTGAGGTTGCAGGTGCCCTCCGCGAGGATTTGCGGCTTTTGGTGATGTCTGCAACGCTTGACGGTGGGGCTGTCGCTGCGCTCATGGAGGCGGCTGTCATCCGCTCGGAGGGCCGCACATTTCCGGTTGAGATCCGTCATGCAGGCCGCCCTTTGCCGCCGAATACACCGGTCGAAGCATCCCTTTCCGATACCGTTCTCTCTGCTTTGGAAGAAACGGAGGGCGGCGTGCTTGCCTTTCTGCCAGGCGAGCCGGAGATCCACCGCGCGATGGCGCGCCTGACGGGGCGGATCCCGAAAGGAGCCGTTCTGCGTCCACTTTATGGGGCGCTCCCTTTCGCTGAGCAGCGCGCGGCAATCGCTCCAGAACCCGGATCAAGGAAGATCGTTCTCGCCACCGCGATCGCCGAAACCTCACTCACCATCGAGGACGTGCGCGTGGTCGTGGACGCCGGCCTCGCACGGCGGTCACGCTTTGATCCGGGGATCGGCATGGCGCGACTTGTCACCGAAACCGCCAGCCGTGCCGAGATCGAGCAGCGACGCGGTCGCGCGGGGCGTGTTGCGCCAGGGGTTTGCTACAGGCTTTGGACCAAAGCTGAGGAAGGCCGCCGTCCGAGCTATGCGCCACCTGAAATCACGGTGGGTGATCTCGCTGGTCTCGCGCTCGATCTGGCGCGATGGGGCGCGCGCACGCCTGGCGACGTTCCGTTTCTGACGCAGCCCGGCGAGGGCCCGTTCGCCGCCGCGCGCCGCCTTCTCATGGATTTGGGCTCCCTCGATGGCAACGGGGCGATCACCGCACATGGGCAGCGTCTGGCGCGGCTCCCGCTCCATCCAAGGCTTGCGCATATGCTGACCGAGGCTGGGTCAGACGCGGCCGGTCTTGCCGCCCTGCTATCGGACCGCGATCCAATGCGCGGTGTCGGCGCTGACCTGACACCCCGGCTCGCGGCGCTTCGGCACGGAGATCCGCGCGCGAACCGGGGTGCCCTTGCGCGGATCCGCGCGGAGACGGGGCGCCTCGGGCGGCACGCGGGCCCCAACACCGGCCTTTCCACGGCGCAAGCGGTAGCGCTCGCCTATCCCGACCGCATTGGACTTCGGCGTCCTGGTGACGACCCTCGCTATGTTCTGTCCGGGGGCTCCGGCGGGTGGTTGGACCCGGAGGATACCCTGGCGGGTCAGCGGATGATCGTCGCGATTGAAACCGATGGCGATCGGCGCCAGGCGCGCATTCGCCAAGCGGTCGCAATCAGCGAGGCGGAGCTGCGCGAGGTTCATGGGGCTCGCATCGCCTGGCGAGAGGTCTGCGATTGGTCTCGCCGCGAGGGTCGCGTCTTGGCGCGTCGCCAGGAACGGTTCGGCGCCCTTGTCCTAGATGACAGGATCTGGCGCGACGCGCCAATAGAGGCGCTTTCCCGCGCCATGTTGGATGGAGTGCGCGAGCTTGGACTTGTTTGGAGCCGCAGCGCCGCGAGGTTCCGCGCACGCGTCACACTCGCGCGCAAAGAGGACCCGAGCTTTCCCGATGTTTCCGACGCGGCCCTCATTGCCGCGCTCGAGGACTGGCTCTTGCCCCACTTGGGAGGGATCCTATCCGCGGAGGCATGGCGCGGTTTCGACCTATTGCCTGCTCTCAACGCCATGCTCGACTGGAAACAACAGCGCCAACTGGACGCGATGGCGCCCGCGCATTTCACGACACCCCTTGGACGTAAAATCCCAATCGACTACGGCGCGGACGTCCCCACCATAGAGGTTCGGCTCCAAGAGCTCTTTGGGGTCACCGCGCACCCAATGACTTCGGGGATGGCCTTGAGGGTCGCGCTTTTGTCGCCCGCGGGGCGTCCGGTACAGGTCACCACGGATTTGCCGGGGTTTTGGGCGACAAGCTATGGCGACGTCAGAAAGGACATGCGGGGCCGTTATCCCAAGCACTCCTGGCCCGAAGATCCAACCACTGCTTCGCCGACCGTTCGGCCAAGGCGCCGGGGGGGCTAGGGTGCCGGGCTGGCCAACGCCGGGGCTTTCACCCTATATGGCCTGGAGGGGCCCGAGCAGAACATAGGACGCAGCATGAGCGTTATGGACGACATCGCCGACGAGTTTGCCGTGAAGGCGCTTGAAATCGAACTCCGCACCGGCGACGAGACGGTCATCAAAAAGATTGGCGACGCGCTCGCGCAGTCGTCGCCAACGATGGAGGAGACATTTCTGACGGCTGTCCGTATCCGCCGCGCCGAGCATCGCGCACGGGCGATCTTCGCTGCGTTTGACGCAAGCTCCGCTCAGCCGCAGGCCGCTCCACTTGATAAGGACTTGCCCGCTGTGCCGGACGGCCCCGAAGTATCCTTCGACGCCGACTGATGCCCTTGATGCGGTCGGTGTGATTGTTTCCGCAAACCGCCGTCTCGCCTTACACCCCGAGGCAATATCTCAAAATCGCCTTCTGAGCATGAAGCCGGTTCTCTGCCTCGTCAAAGATCACCGAGTTTGGGCCGTCCATCACCGCTGACGTCGCTTCTTCATCTCGGTGCGCTGGCAGGCAGTGCATGAAGAGCGCGTCGGGTTTGGCATGGGCCATCAGCGCCTCGTTGACTTGGTAGCCACGAAGCTGATTGTGCCGCCGCTCGCGCGTGGATTGTGGATCATGCATCGAGACCCATGTATCGGTGACGACGAGATCGGCATCCTTTACCGCCCGCTCCGGATCGCGATCGATCTCGTGCCATTTGCGCAATCCAGGGTCGGGGTCGAGCGTCTCGGGTCCTGTAAAGGTCAGGTCGAACCCAAATTGCCCCGCCGCATGGGCAAAGCTGGTAAACGTGTTGTTGCCGTCCCCGGACCAGACCACCTTCTTGCCCCTGATGGAACCCCGGTGCTCCTCGTAGGTCATGACGTCGGCCATGATCTGGCACGGGTGTGAGCTGTTGGTGAGCCCATTGATAACTGGGACGGACGCGAACTCCGCCATTTCGTGAAGCGTCGCTTCCTCAAATGTCCGGAGCATGATCGCGTCGACGTAGCGCGACAAGACGCGCGCGGTGTCGGCGATGGTTTCTCCGTGGCCAAGCTGCATGTCAGTTCCCGACAGCACCATGGTCTCGCCACCCATCTGACGCACGCCAACATCGAAAGACACCCGCGTTCGGGTCGAGGGCTTCTCAAAAATAAGGGCCACCATCGCGCCCTTGAGCGGGAGTTCGTCGTCGGGCGCACCCTTGGACTTTCCGGCGCGCGCGCTCTTCATTGCTGCGGCCCCGTCGATCATCGACCGAAGATCGCCCTGCGTCGTGGTGTGAATATCCAGGAAATGCGGCATGGTTCAGCCTTCCGCCGAGACGGGGGCAAGCCCCGCCGCCGCTCGATCCAGGCGCGTGATCGCCTCGACAATCTCGCCCTCAGAAATGGTCAGGGCAGGCAGGATCCTGGCGACGTTGTCGCCCGCTGGCACCGTGAGGACATGCGCCTTGTAGCCCTCCTCAACGAATTCGGACACGGGAACGCGGCACTTCAGACC
>JBCCKB010000046.1:0-14023 GCA_039027595.1 Pseudomonadota bacterium
GAAGCGCATTGATGGGGGCCACGATTTCATCGCCACCTGCGACCTCCAGTGCGCCTCCCTGGCAAAAGTCGTTCTGGAGATCGATGACGATCAAGGCTTCGTTTGCGGGGCGCATCTTTTGTATTGACCTTTCGCTTGGCATGGCTTGGCCGGACATGGTTCCCGCAATTCCGTGGGAAAAGCAATTCCCGCGTGCGCGCCTCGGTGGGGATGATGCGCTTGGTGGGATGATTGCTCGCGGGTGCTGAAACTTCGCTCGCTAAGAGCCGAATCCTTCGATCCGTTTCCAGTGCATTGAACCCGATTACCAAATGGCACGGAAAGGGAAATGGCAGTGCGAACCGGTTCGATTCATATCACCCAGGCACCCGAAGGGCTTGCCCTGTGCGAGGGGGGCGAGGCCGCGTTCTCAAAGCTCTGCGCTTATGAGGGGCATCAACCGGCTTAGCCAAGCCATCGATCCGCAAGCTACGTACCAGCCTTCAGGTTGGTGTTTTTTTGGCTTTAGGGTGGTGGAAAGGGGCAACAAGAAACTTGAGACGTCAGCGGCGGGCACCCGCGCAACGCAGGACAACACCTAGCTCATTGCAGCTGGCAATCGGGTTGGGGCGCTCTGCCCTCGGGTTCGAGATCCTTAGGTCGGCAACGCCAAGTCGTCCTCGATGGGGTTCGGGCCCGTGTAGGTCCAGCGGTATTGCGGCGGGGTTGGTCCTTTGTTTCGGCCTCCCTGGTTCATCTGTTCCCATGCATGCGCGAGAATCCCAACGGACCGTGAAAGGCAAAAGAGCCCGCGAGCGAGCGGTGGCGCAAATCCCAGTTCAGCAAAGATCACGGCCGTCGCCCCGTCGATGTTCATAGGCACCGGTCGTCCTTTTTGCTCGTAGAGCAGTGTTTCGATCGCCCGCCCTATTTCCGCGAAACCACCAGAGACGATACCCTCGGCTGCGGCGGCATCAGCCAACTCAAGGAGCTTGGGCGCGCGGGGATCGGTGGGTTTATGGAACCTGTGACCGAAACCCGGCACAAAGGGGGTCTTGTTCGCCTGCCAGTGCGTAATGATGTCTCCGGTGGCGAGCTTCGCGGGCGCGCCGGCCGCGATTGCCGCTTGGATCTCCGTATAGAGGGCTACCGCCTGCTCGCCAGCGCCGCCATGGACGTCGTCCAACATGTTGACTGCTGACGCCATGGCCCCATTCAGGCCGAGGCCACATGTGACGGCCATCCTCGCAGCCGCAATTGAGGGTGCCTGGGGCCCATGATCGACGCCGGCCACAAGAGCCGCTTCAAGAAGCCGCGCTTCTGCCTCGCTTGGCATGGTGCCCCTCGTCATGAGCCAAACGATGTGCGGGAAGGTTACGGTGCCGATCAGATCCTCAATCGGTTCACCCCGCAACCGAATTTGACCGGGCGCCATGTCGATGATTTCGGTGCGCCACCAATTCGATACATCGTTGTCAGGGGTCATATTGCTCCATCCTCCCGAAGTGCAAGGATTTCCTCAGCGGAAAGGCCCGCCGCCATCCAAACCTCATCGTTGTTCTGGCCAAGTTCGGGCGGTGGCTCGTCAACCGAAGGCGCAACTCCGTTTCGCTTGTAGCCCGTGGTCGCGACAGTAATGTCCCGCCCAACACCAGGTGGATCGACGTAGTCCCTCAAAAATCCTCTCTCGACGATCTGGCTCATGCCCAGCACCTCGGGCACCGTCAGCACCGCGCCGGCGGGAACACCTATACGATTGAGTTCGTCGGCCCAAACGGGTGCGGGCCGGGTCTTGAGCACCGCTTCAAGCTCAATCCTCAAAGCCTGCCGGTTCGACTTGCGGTCCTCTCGCGTAGCGTAGGCCGGGCGCTCTCGCAGCTCGGCGAGGCCCAGGTGGTCAGTGAGGAGGACCCACTGCTCGTCCTTGTTGGCCGCGATGTTTAGGGGGCCGCCGCCAGCCTCGAAGGTGCCAGATGGTGCCGATGTCGGATTCTCGTTTCCGTTTGGCGTGGGGACGACCCCTGCTATGAGGTAGTTAGAGACGGCCCACCCCATCGTCGCGAGCACGGATTCCAGCATTGAAACATCGAGATAGGCGCCCCTCGGTCGCGCGTTCAACTCAGCTGCTATTGCCATGGCGGCCGTGAGCCCTCCTACAGAATCTGCAAGCGGGTAGCCAACGCGCAAGGGTGCGCTATCCGTGGACCCGGTAATCGACATCACTCCTGAGGTTCCTTGGATGATTTGGTCGTAGGCAGGTCGATGCACCCACGCACCATCCTGACCAAAGCCCGAGATTGCAGCATAGATCAGATCGGGCCTGTCTTCTTTTAGCACAGAGTAACCAACGCCAAGTCGATCCATCACGCCAGGACGAAAGTTCTCTACGACTATATCGGTGTGCTGAACCAAACGGCGAAACAGGGATGGACCTCGCGCATGCTTTAGGTCGAGGGTGACCGACTTCTTTCCGGCGTTCTGAGCCAGGAACGAAACGCCCATGCCGCGCGCACTAAGCTCTGGGTCGGCCCCAAGCTGGCGGGCGAGGTCTCCTCGAACACGCGCCTCGACCTTTATGACCTCTGCACCCATGTGAGCGAGCTGATGACAGCAAAATGGGCCCGCGAGGACATTTGTCAGATCAAGGACGCGCAGACCCTCAAGCGGCTTGGGCACGGGCATCCTCCCAGATGAAAACGCAACGGCCAATGGTAGCGTCGTGCTGCTGGGTGGTCATCCCGATCGGATATCAGACAAGCCAAGTGCCGTAGTCGCTGACCAGTAAATGGCTCGGCTGGACATCTTCTTCGACCTGAGAGAAACGGCCAATCGGCTCTCGAAAAATGTTGTCGGTGTCGTCGTCGTTGACGGTCGAGACTTCGCCGATCAGAACGTCTCCTCCTTCCCCCCAGAACGCATGCCAATCCCCTGGCATGAGTGTTACGCTCTGGCCCGGGGCCAGTTTTAGTCGCTCTCCAGCCTCGAAATCACGCCTGATCCCATCGCACCAAACCGTGCCACCCCGGTCCTCGGCAAAGCCCCCCTGTTCGTCGGAACCGAATAGTTCCACCACCAAAGTTGCGCCGCCTCGGTTGATTATGTCTTCGGCTTTGATCACGTGCGTGTGCATTGGCGACAGCTGGTCTTGTTTGGAAATAAGAAGCTTCTCGGCGTAGCACATGCCCCCGCCGCGCTTTAGGTCATCCAAGCGCCCGTTACGCAGCGTGAAGAGAAAGAGACCCAATTCATCATATTGGCCCGCGCCATAGTCGGTGACATCCCAGCCGCAGCGCGCGTCAATCACGTATCGCGCGATGTCCTTTTGCGCCTGGAACTCTGCGGGTGTCCACCGAGCGAATGGTGGGAGCACAAAGCCATAGGAGCGGATGACCTCGTCTCCTTCGGCAAGGATGTCATTGATGCGAGAGCGCTTCATGGCGTTGAGTCATATGTGCAACCAAGCATGACTTCAATCGATAGGGGCCGGTAGCATAAGCGTGACCTCCAGGCCTTTGTCCCTACTTCGAATCTCGATCTCGCCACCGTGTGCCTCGGCAATAGCGGCTGCAATTGGAAGGCCCAGGCCACTACCCGAAGCGGGAGAGAGTTGAGAGAACCGTTCCTTTGCGGCGGCGATGGCGTCCGAAGGAATGCCGCAGCCGTCATCGGCAACCCCGATCCGGACGCATCCGGGCGCCCGCTGCGCTTTGATGTCGATCCGCGATAAATCAGGTCCTCCGTGGCGGAGCGCGTTGTCAACAAGATTTGCCAATGCCTCACGCAACATTGTCGGATCCGCAGTTACTGTACCCAACGCGCAGTCGGCATCAACTTCGATTGCCACATCATCGCGACCGTTCGCGCGGAGCATGGGGCCCCAATCCTCTAGACAGTGCGCAATGTCGATGTGCTCGCGAAATGCCTCCGGGCTCACGGCTTTCGCCCGTTCCATGGTCAGCAGCTTTTGGGTAAGGTCCGCCGTCTCGCGCGCTGCAACTAGAAGATCGGCCGAACGGCGGCGCGCTTCCGCTTCATTCGGCGCGGCATCCACCGCTTCGGCCAGACTCAGAACGCCAGCGATCGGGTTTCGAAGCTGGTGTGCAGCATTGGAGATGAATTCCGATTGCGCGGTCAGGCTTCGGGAAACCTGTCGAAAGAGCTCATTTAGCGTCTCAACGATCCCACGTACTTCTTCGGGTACGGGCCGTGCAATTGGCGAAAGCTCGTCACTCGAACGCTGCTTGATTGCAGCTTGGAGATCGAGAAGTGGGCGGAGGCCGATGCGCACGCCAAACCAAACGACAAGCGCGACACACGCAGTCAGTCCGCCAATGGAAACGAGCGCTCGTAGCACAAGGTCACGAACAAAAGCGTTACGTACCGCCTGATCCTGCCATACGGTCGTTGTGAATATTCCGCTGAACCCCTCAATCTCGGCGCGATACTGGAGGCGCACACCTCGCACCGACCGCCCGAGATATGTGGCTTCGAAATAGGCCGGTCCGGTCTCCTCTGATTCTGCGAGCGGAATACCCACCGGAGGCGTCGCATAACCAGCAACGATAACGCCGTCGGGTGCGTAGACGTGATAGAAGACAAGGCCGCCTGAAGTATCGGCCAGGATCCCCCTTGTGCGCGGCGAGAGCGCGTCGCCGCCCGAGAGCGTCACGTCGTTGTAAACCGCTAGCGCCGCCGACAAAAGGCTCCGGTCAAACACATCCGTTGCGGTCCGTCGTGCGGTTTCGAGCTGCCAAAGGCCGGACGCGAAAGCGATTACGAGAAGCGGCCCAAGTATAATGAGCGTCAGCCGGAGCCTAAGTGACGCCGCGCGTCTCAAGACGATACTCCAGAGAGCGTGTAGCCGATGCCTCGATTGACCTGAATTGCAACGCCATGGGGTTTTAGGCGCTTGCGCAACCGGGATATGTAAACCTCGATAACCTTTTCATCTGTCGCGCTACCCGTTCCGTAAACCCTGTCCAAGAGCGCGGCTTTGGAGACCGATCGCCCAGCAGCCTCGGCAAGTGCCACCAGAACTGCAAGCTCTCGGCGCGGTAAGTCCAATGGGTCCTCACCACGAAACAGCTGCGGCGCCTCAAGATCGAGATGGAGTGGTCCCAGTTTGACGACACGGCGCGGACTCGCACTCTTGCGTCTGCCCAGCGCACGCACACGCGCGGCGAGTTCGTCCATGGCAAAGGGTTTCACGAGATAATCGTCCGCCCCCGCGTCGAGGCCCTGGACGCGTTCACTCGTGCTGGACCGCGCCGTCAAGAGGATCACCGGACACGGGTCACTCCTCCGCCTAAGGGCGGCGAGAACTTCGATGCCTGTCCGTCCGGGCAGATTGATGTCTAGGACAACGAGATCCGCGCTTTCCTGGGCCAGAAAGGTGTCTGCGTCTTCTCCGTCATGCAGCAGGTCCACGGAGTGCCCCTCGTCTTCGAGACGGTACGCGATGCCCTTCGCCAAGCTGAGGTTATCTTCGACGACAAGGATCCGCATAACACTGATTTCTTGCCCTCATGAAGGCTTCGTGCAAGCTTTGTGGGCAATTCTCGAAAGATCAATGTGGGTAGACACCCCGATAGAACGAGAGTGCGGACGGGATGTAGGTTGTCCGCGACATGGGAGGAGAACATGATGAACCGAGGAACCACGCGGAGCGTGGCGTTGAGCCTTGTGGCTGCTGCTGCTGCGGCGAGCTTCGCAACCAGCGCAAATGCTGATGGACACGGAATTGATCTTTCCGGCCAGACCGTCGAATGGGTAATTCCGTTCTCGGAGACCGGCGGATCAGCCAAGTGGGCCAATTTTTACGCACCGCTTTTGAGCGAGGCACTGCCCGGGGAGCCGACGGTCGTAGTGAAGTTCATGCCCGGCGCAGGTTCTACAAAGGGAGCCAATTGGTTCCAGGAACAGAGCTTCGACGATTCGGAAGGAACGCTGATTTTCGGATCCTCTGGATCGACACAGTTTCCCTATCTCCTTGATGATCCGCGGGTTCGCTACGAGTACAACGATTGGGAGGTGGTCCTTGCCTCAGGTACCGGTGGTGTGGCTTATTTGCCGCCCGATTTGGCCGGCATGATGGAAGGGCTCGACGCGAGTGCCCTTCAAGATACCGACTTTATTTACGGCAGTCAGGGGGCTACTCGGCTCGATCTGGTTCCGCTTCTCGCGTGGGAAATGCTCGGGCTTAACGTCGAGCCGGTCTTTGGGATCAAGGGACGCGGCGACGGCCGTTTGATGTTCGAGCGCGGCGAGGCCAATATCGACTACCAGACATCCTCGTCATTCCTATCCGGTGTTACTCCGCTTGTGGAGGCCGGGAGTGCGGTTCCCATGATGAGCTGGGGGGCGCTTGATGCGGACGGCAATATCGTCCGCGATCCGACCTTTCCGGACATGCCGACCTTTAAAGAAGTCTGCGAAGCAACGCCTGCCTGCGAGACGAGCGGTGATGCGTGGGATGCCTGGAAAGCATTCTTTGTCGCCGGGTTCCCAGCGCAGAAAATGGTGTTCTTGCCCGCTGGCGCGTCTGAGGGCGCGATTGCCACTTACCAAGCGGCTTTTGAGGCGATCAAGGCGCGGGATGATTTCTCCGAGATCTCAGCCGGGCGGCTTGGCGTTTATCCGCAGATGACGGGCGACGAGGCCACCGGTGCGCTGTCAAGTGCGACCGAGGTCCCGGAAGCGGCCAAGGGCTTTGTGATCGGATGGCTCAAGGACCGCTATGGCGTGTCCTTGAACTAAGAACTTCGCCCCGCCTGCAAATCTCCGCGGGCGGGGCTTTTTCGCACATCACGAGAGCTTTCCGATGGATGTCCTTTCGGTCGCGCTACCCGCGCTAAGCGACGCTGCGGGTCTTATTTTCCAACCGCTGGTGCTTGGCTACCTCGTCTTGGGTGTCGTGCTTGGGCTTTGTATCGGCGTGTTCCCAGGCCTTGGCGGCATCGCGGGTCTTTCCCTGCTGCTGCCGTTTATGTTTGGCATGGACCCGGTGCTTGGGCTTGCGCTGATGGTCGGGATGGTCGCTGTGGTGCCGACATCGGACACCTTTGCTAGCGTCCTGATGGGCATTCCGGGGTCGTCCGCCAGCCAGGCAACGGTCCTAGATGGCTTTCCAATGGCCAAAAAGGGAGAGGCGGCGCGCGCTCTGTCAGCAGCGTTTGCATCCTCTCTTTTTGGCGGAATTGTGGGCGCGGCCTTTTTGACGGTCTTCATTCTGGTTGCGCGGCCAATCGTCCTAGAGTTTCGAACGCCCGAGCTATTGATGATTACGATTTTCGGGCTCTCGATGGTGGGGATCCTCGCCGGCCGGGTTGCTTTGAAAGGGATCGCGGCCGCGGGCCTTGGCATGATGATCGGCACAATTGGTGAGGGCGACAGCGCGGGCGAGTTGCGCATGGCGACCTACGACATGCCGTATCTTGTCGACGGGCTAAAGCTCGTCATTGTTGGCCTTGGAATTTTTGCCGTCCCCGAGATCATTGCGCTTTTGCGGCAGGATCGCGCGATTTCTGACCGCGCGGTCCTGGGCGGCGGCTGGTCGAAGGGTGTTGGTGATTGGTTTGCGAACAAGTGGCTTTCCGTGCGCTGCTCGATCATCGGTGTCGTCGTTGGCGTCATTCCGGGGCTGGGTGGATCCGTTGTCGACTGGATTGCCTACGGCCACACGGTACAGACCACTCCAGACAAGTCGAGATTCGGTTCGGGTGAAGTTAGGGGTGTCATTGGTCCTGAAAGCTCGAACAACGCCAAGGAGGGCGGCGGTCTGGTTCCAACGCTCCTTTTTGGCATCCCCGGCTCAGGCTCGATGGCTATCTTCATTGGCGCCATCGCGCTGTTAGGCTCGGGAAATATCGAGGTCGGGCCCTCGATGCTTAAGAATAACCTCGACATTACCTACTCGATTGTCTGGCTGCTCGCGATGGCCAACGTGGTGGGCACGCTCATTTGCATCGCTGCGTCCGGCGGGATCGCGCGGCTAACGGCAATCCCCTTTGGTCTCCTCGCGCCGTTTCTCTTCATGATCATTTCGTTCGCGGCGTTTCAGTCGGGTCAGAACCTGATGGACCTCGTGGCGCTGTTCGCAATTGGGCTTCTAGGGATCATGATGAGGCGGTTCGATTGGTCAAGACCAGCCTTTTTGATCGGCTTTGTTCTCTCGAACCCCGCCGAGACCTACGCGAACCAGGCCGTCCAAATCGCCAGTTCTCGGTTCCGCAAGAGCTTTGAAGATGGGATCGACTACATCTTTTCGCCGATCGTCATCGTGCTCTTGGTCATTACGCTGATTTCGGTGGTGTTGGGCTTAAGGCAAGCCAAGCTGATCATGGCAGAGGGTGCGGTCAAATCCGGCGCGAAGCGCGCGCCCATGATCTTTCTTCTCGCGGTTCTGGCTTATATCGCAGTGGCCTACACGAACGCGGCCATGATCCCCGACTACGCCTCGGCCGATCGTGTCTTCCCGGCCTTTGTCGGCGGAGTGACCATTGCGTGCCTTTTGATCCTACTTGTGCAGATGATGCTCAGGCCCGAGACCCATGCGCTTTTTGCCGACCGCGAAGCCTCCTCGGCCGAAGAAAACGTGCACGGGCTTTGGGCGACGTTGGCTTGGTTCGCAGGGCTTCTGGTACTCACCGCGCTTGTTGGGTTCATCCTCGCCCTGTCGGTGTTCCTGTTATTGTTTATCCGTATACGTGCCGGCCAGGGTTGGGGATTTGCCGCAGGCTACGCTGCCGTGGGGATAGCATTCATGTGCATTATGGCGGGCATCCTTAACCGTGATTTCCCTCCGGGGCTACTTCAGGAATTCGTCTCGCTGCCCTGGCCACTGACGTGACCGAGCCCATGTTCTTTGCGCTGATGGAGACGGTATCGGACCCGAAATCGTGAGCGTAACGCTTACGCTTACTGACTCTGTGAAGCCATTGATCGCGCGTGGGTTTAAGGTGCAACGAGAAATCATTTGGTTTGTGGCACGTAGGGCCCATGGTACGTCCATCTCCGAGCCGGTGATTGAGGCTGCGAGATCCGCCGATGTGGTGCTTTTGGGTCCGGTGTCGCGCAATGACTCCCCGGCGCGCGACACAGGAGGGCTCAATCCCTCGGGAACCCTTCGACGCGTGCTTCATCTCTGCGCCAACGTTGGTTCAGCCTTCACTTGGCCCGGGATTGACGCGTCGGCCGACAGCGCCATCGATCTTGTGATCGTCCACGAAAATCTGGAGCGCTCTTACAGGGACAGGAACATGCATGAAGGCTCTGGCGAGTTCATGCCTGCACTTGGCGTGGCGCTTGCGATGCACAGGATCCCGGCGGGCGCCTTGACGCGGATTGCGCGTGCTGCGTTCGACAGCGCGGCCTTCGGTTCAAAAAAACGCGTCGCGGCTATTCACCAGGCAAGTGTTTTGCGGATTTCAGACGGACTTTCTTTGGAATGTGTCCGGAGGGTTGCCGCAGAATTTCCGGGCATTGCCTATATGGAGGTACTCGTCGATGCCGCCGCGGCGCATTTGGTTCGTGATCCTGGCAAATTCGATGTCGTGGCCACCGCAAATGTGTTTGGCGATATCCCTTTAGACCTAGCGTTCGAACTTGCTGGCGACCTTGGTCTGGCAGGTCCATTCAAGGTCGACCCCGTACCCGCTGCCCAGGTGCAGCACCGGTCGGCTCCCGACATCGCAGGACAAGACCGGGCAAATCCTGTGTCGATGGCTTTTTCGCTGAAGATGGTGCTGCGGCGTTTGGGAGAGACGGGAGCGGCCGACCGCATCAAGGATTTGGTGCCCCTGTGTCGTCGGAGCCCTGAAACGCGGACTGCCGATCTTGGCGGCAAGCTCGGCACAAGTGGCTTTACCAAAGCGCGCATGGAATACCTGATGGAGGCCGCATAATGTCTCAGACCCCAATCCCCTATCTTCTCATGCGGGGTGGAACATCCCGCGGTCCCTATATGCGCCGCTCGGACTTGCCGCAGGATCCGGAGACCTTGGCGGATGTGCTGATTGCGATGATCGGTTCAGGCCATCCTCTGAACATTGACGGTATCGGTGGCGGCGCTGCTGTCACGACCAAAGTTGCAATGCTCTCGGCCTCCGACGATCCAGAGGTCGACGTGGATTATTTTTTTGCCCAGGTTACCGTCGAAGACCGGATCGTTGATTTCAAGCCGACCTGTGGGAATATCCTTGTGGGCGTTGGCCCCGCGGCGCTGGAAATGGGGTTGGTTGGCGCCAACGACGGAGAGACACTGGTTCGTATCCGGGCGGTCAATACTGGTGCCCGAGTGCTGGCCCGCGTGGCAACGCCAGGGGGAATTGTGTCCTATGACGGCGATGCAGCTATAGACGGCGTTCCTGGGACCGCCTCGCCGATTGACCTGCAATTTCTCGAGACCATTGGGGGAGCAACGGGAGCGCTTTTTCCAACCGGCTCCCGCCGCGACAACGTGCAAGGCATTTCGGTAAGCGCAATGGATGTCGCGATGCCAATGGTAATTGCGAAGGCCGATGATTTCGGCGTCACCGGCTACGAGAGCCCTTCCGAACTTGACGAAAACACTGAACTCATGGCGCGCCTAGAAGCCGTTCGGATTGAGACTGCTCAGAAGATGGGCATGGGTGATGTTGCGAAGTCGGTGATACCGAAACTTGGACTTTTGGCGCCGGCCCGAAATGGTGGCGCGGCAACGGTACGTTACTTCATGCCTTGGGACTGCCATCCTACCGTGGCGGTAACTGGAGCGCAGTGCCTCGCGGCTTGCCTTTTGTGTCCGGGAACTGTGGGCGACGGAATCTGGTCGAGACCTGAACAGGGGCCTGCGACTGTCCAACTCGAGCACCCAATGGGCGCACTTGACGTTGCGGTGGACTTCGGCCGCGATGGAGATGACTTTACGCTGCACTCTGCAGGTCTTTTCCGCACGGCTCGAAAGCTTGCGGAAGGAACGGTTTTCGTGCCCAAAGCTGTCTGGCCAGGGCATTGACCGTTCGCTCCACAAGCTGAATTCAAGAACGCCAGTATAATGGTGAGCGACATTGAGCACATACAAGTTCAGCCTACTTCGCCCAGAATGTCCCAAGATATCGCCCGGCGCGTCATTCTGGCTGAACCATGTGCCCACCACCCACCGGTGTCCGGCCGCAGCATGCAGGTCGGGCGCACTGCAGCAATGCGCAATGCAGTTCGGGCACGCTCGACGTGCATGGTCTGGCACCAACACTTGCACTGGAGCGCCCGCACTATCCCGTGGACGGAGGCGAATTCCTATGAACGTCCATATACTTGATGATTGGTTCAACACCCTGCGGAGGCTGCCGTGTTTTCAGCTTCTGGAGGATCATGACGTAACCGTCTGGACTGACCACGAGCCCGAGTGTGAGCGCCTTGCAGCGCGCCTTGTGGATGCCGAGGCTTTAGTCTTGTTCCGCGAGCGAACACGCATTAGCGAGGCGCTTCTCGAACGTCTGCCCAACCTTCGGCTCATCTCGCAGCGAAGTGTCTACCCCCATGTAGATGTCCCTGCTTGTACTCGGCATGGCGTGCTTTTGTCTTCGAACATGCACGCGGGTACGCCTTCATATGCCGCAGCGGAATTAACGCTCGCGTTGATACTTGCAAGTTTTCGGCAAATTCCCGAGCAGGTGGCCTCGATCCGCCGCGGCACTTGGCAGATGGGCGTGGGCCGGACACTCCGAGGACGAACACTCGGCCTTTACGGCTATGGACGGATTGCCAAGGCGGTTGCCGGCTACGCCGAAGCCCTAGGAATGAGCGTGCAGTGGTGGGCGTCCGAGGCCGGACGCGCGCGAGCGGCGCAAGACGGCGTCAAATTGGCGGCAAGCCGCGGGGAGTTCTTTTCCACATCGGATATCGTGAGCCTCCATGTCCGACTGAAGCCCGATACAATCGCATTGATAACCGCACAGGATCTTGCCGCGATGGCGCCGCGGTCGCTTTTGGTCAACACGTCTCGATCGGGCCTTATCGCACCCGGCGCGCTTGAAGCGGAGATCGAACAAGGACGCATCTTTGCAGCGGTCGATGTCTACGAAACGGAACCCCTTTTGAAGACAGATCATCCGCTTCTCGCCCATCCCAATGTGCTCCCAACCCCGCATATTGGGTTTGTCACCGAGGATGAATTTGAGCTGCAGTTCCGTGATATATTTGAGCAGGTGAACGCATTTGCCGCAGGGTCTCCGATCCATGTGATCAATCCCGAGGTGCATGGCTGATCAAAGCCATGGCCACCGGTGCCCCTAAGATCACGATGAAAATTCGTAGAACATGGTGGGCGACGACAAAGGCGACATCCGCGCCAACGATAAGCGCCAGTACGACCAACTCCGCCTGACCGCCAGGGGCGAAAGCAAGGAGCGCTTCCATCCCTGGGGCAAGCCCCTGTAGGTAGATGCCTTCCACAAACACGACCGTGAGTACGATTAGGACTGCGCAAAAACCGGCTCCGGCGGCAAGGTCACGTCGTACTTCTGCCATGGTCACACCGGCGTACTTGCTGCCGATCGTAAGCCCAATGAAGAACTGCGCTGCCCAGATCGCCTCGGCCGGCGGGCGGTTCTGGAGGAGACCAGCAACCGTGACAGCCCCAGCAACTATCAGGGGGCCGAGGATTGACGCGCCGAATAGACCGATCCGATGTGCGCCCCAATACCCGAGGAAAGCGCAGGCGAGCATAAGAACCAGGTCGCGCCAGGGCATCGAGGCCACCGGGTCACCGGGAGGGTTGGTGAGTTCGGCCCCCCATATTCCTTGCAATAGGAACGGCAATGCGACGACCACGACCAGGACTCGGGTGGCGTGGATAAGCGAGAGTGCACGGACATTGCCGCCTGCCTCCTCGCCGAACACCAGCATGTCCTGGAGCCCTCCGGGCATGGCTGCATAGTAAGCCGTGGGGAAATCATAGCCCCATATCCTGCGGAAATAGGGAACTCCGATCGCACCGACAAGCGCGACCATCAGCGGCACGAGGACAAGGGTTGACCACATTGCTGGTACGGTGCTGAGCACGGTAGGGGTCAGCGTTGCGCCCGCTGCCACCCCCAGGATCGTACGCATGGCATTGTTTAGGGATTTGATGCCGCGCATTGGCACACCCAATAACGCAGCGGCGAGACAGGAGAAGATCGGACCCAAGAGCCAGGGAAGCGGGAGGTTGAGGGCGATGAACACCGCCACGCCAAGGCCACCAGCGGCAAAAGCATGGACAACCGGTCTCATCCTGCCAATGTCCGCAATCTATGGCGCAGCGATGTTTCGAGATGCGCTTCGGCGGCAGCGCCCGCCGCCTCCGCATCTTCATTTCGCAGCGCATCGATAATGCTGGCGTGCTCCTTGCTAACGACTTCAATTCGAGCGTCGTCTGTGAAAGTGGTCGGTCCCAAAAGGAGCAGAGAGTTGTTGAGTGCTCGAGCGGCCTCCACCAGGAAACGGTTGCGACCTGCGCTATAAAGCCCCGCATGGAAGAGCTGGTTTATGGCGGCGGCCTTCGACGGGTTTCGTCGCTCCTCGGCGATTTCGCAATTGAGTTGTGCAAGCACATCGAATTCGGCCCTGGTCCCATGGCGGGCTGCACGTTCTGCGGCAGTTCGTTCAAGGACCATTCTCATTTCGTAGAGTTCCACCACTTCGGCATGGGCGAGCCGCCGGATCACCGCTCCAAGACGCGGACGATGCTCAACGATGCCGTCCGCCTCGAGCCGTCGTAAAGCTTCGCGCACAGGGGTGCGCGACAGCGACAATTCAACGCTAACCTCTTCTTCCCTCAGTCTGTCGCCTGGCTGGAACCGCCCGCTCCGAATTGAGGCAAGGAGTGAGTTATAGGCTGTATCGCCGCTAGACCGGGTTCCGTCGGTCGGATCTAAGCTATTAGACGCCATATTGTATCCAGTTGGATACAAAAAAAGTACCACCTCCGATTGGCCGTGTCAAAGCCGGTCACGGAGGCTAGTCTCAAAGTGGAGTGACCGCGTCTTTACTTCTCAAAAGTGACATCAACAGTTCCAAATGTCCC
>JBCCKB010000047.1:0-13906 GCA_039027595.1 Pseudomonadota bacterium
GTGGGCGTCTACAAGGACGCAGACGGCAAGACCCCGATCATGCGCGCCGTCAAGACAGCCGAAGAGCGGCTTTGGCACGCGGAGGACACGAAATCCTATGTCGGTCTGATCGGCGACCCTGCCTATAATTCCGCGATGCGCGCGCTGATCCTAGGGGACACCGTCGAAGAGGCGCGGCTGTCTTCGGCGGCCACGCCTGGGGGCACCGGTGCCGTGCGCCAGGCATTTGAACTCGCCCGCCTCGCGAGCCCCGGGCTCCGCGTCTTCGTCTCGGACCCAACCTGGCCCAACCATCTGACGATCATAAAGTATCTCGGAATCGAGATGGTGCCCTATCGCTATTTTGACAACGCCTCCCGCGCGGTGGATTTCACGGGCATGATGGAGGACCTCCGTGCGGCGGGCCCGGGCGATCTGGTGCTGCTCCATGGCTGCTGCCACAATCCCACCGGCGCCAACCTTAGCCTGGATGAATGGGGTCAGGTCGCCGATCTTTTGGCCGAATCCGGCGCCCTGCCGATGATCGATATCGCCTACCAGGGCTTTGGCGACGGGCTGGACGCCGACGCGCGGGGCCTGCGCCTCTTGGCCGCGCGGTTGCCAGAGATGCTGATCGCCGCGTCATGCTCGAAGAACTTTGGCATCTACAGAGAACGCACCGGGATCCTGATAGGCATCGCAGAGACAGCTGCGGCGGCCAAGACCACCCAAGGCAATCTGGCGTTCCTCAACCGGCAGAACTACTCGTTTCCACCCGACCACGGCGCCCGGTTGGTGACGATGATCCTCGAGGATGCGGGGCTGCGCGCCGACTGGGAAGCCGAGCTTGAAGAGGTGCGGCTGACCATGCAAACGACCCGCGAGACCCTGGCCGCCGAACTGCGTCAGCGCACCAATTCCGACAGGTTCGACTTCTTGGCCCACCACCGCGGAATGTTCTCGCGCCTGGGCGCCAGCTCGGATCAGGTTCTGGCCATGCGCGAGAGCCATGGGATCTACATGGTGGGTGACAGCCGAATGAACATCGCGGGGCTCAACGCGACCAGCGTGCCGATCCTCGCCGAGGCGATTGTGGCCGCCGGGGTCTAGGCCGAGGGGCCGCAGCATCCTACAAGGGAGGTTCGCGTGACCTCTTCCCGGCTCGAGCACCTGGCGATGGCAGCGGTGGCGATGTCGGGGCTGGCTTGGGGACTGTTCTGGATCCCTTTGCGGGCACTTGATCAGGCGGGCGTCTCCGGCCTTTGGGCGGTTGTCCTGTTCTACACCCTCCCCACGGTGCTCCTGACGCCTCTCTACGTCTGGCGGCGGGACCAGATCGCCCATGGCGGCTGGCCGCTTCACCTGGCTGGGGTTCTGGCGGGGACGTCGCTTGTGTTCTATGCGGGCGCGCTTGTCTTCACCGACGTCGTCCGAGCGCTTCTTTTTTACTACATGACGCCGATCTGGAGCACGGTTCTCGCGCGGATTGTGATCGGCGAGACAATCACGGGCGCGCGTTGGGTGACGATTGGCTTGGGGCTATTGGGCCTCACGGTCATCCTCAAGCTCGACACGGGGCTGGGCGGGCCCTTGAACTTCGGAGACTGGCTTGGATTGGCGTCCGGCCTCGTCTGGGCCATGGCGGCGGTTGCGATGAATGCAAATCCCAGGAGCGAAGGTCTCGAGTTCGCGCTGTCATACTTCTTTTGGGGGAGCCTCGCGGCCCTCGGCCTAACGCTCTTGCCGCTTGGAGGTACCGGGGAGATGCCGGATTGGGACACGCTGGTGGATGTCCTTCCCTGGATCACGCCCTTGGTTTTGGTCCTCGTTATTCCCCCAGCGATCGCAATTATGTGGGGTGCGACCATCCTCAGCCCGGGGCTCTTGTCGATCCTCTTCATGACCGAGATCAGCGCGGGGACCGTCACGGCCGCGATCTGGGCCGACGAGCCCTTCGGGGCCCGTGAAGTGCTCGGTGTGCTCCTGATTACCATCGCCGGGGCTTGGGAGCCCGTCCGTCAGACCCTGCACCGCAGGCGGTAGCTGCCTAGGCCCACGGCATCCGCTCTACGCGTCCGACCAATCAGGAGGTCACGCGCCCGCAGCGATCCGCTTGGCTATTTCCGGCGCGGCTTGGAAGTGCATCTTGTAGCGATCAAGACCAACGGTCGAATCCTCCTCGTTCCAGCCGATCTGCGAGGTGAGAAACAGGGACCGGAGGTTCTCGTAGATCTTGGGCAGGTTCACCTTCGTATCCGCAGTGAAGATCCCAGCGTTGTTGGCGCCCGCGAGCATGCGGTTACCGAGCGTGATAATCGAATGCATCAGCTTCTTGTCCTTCCAAAAGCCGATGATCGTGCCTTCGGGCAGTTCATTAAGCGTCTTCATGGTCATGATCCGCGGATCGGCTTCCGAGACGAGGATCTTCGCGAAGACCGACGAGCGGTCCTTGCCAAGCGTAAAGAGGCTCTTGTGTCGGTCGGTGTCGACATACCCTGCGTCCTGCATCCATTCGAGCACCGCGTCGTGGCACATCGGCCCTGTTCGTCCGGCGAACTTCTGCTTGGCTGCTGCGACCAGCGCTTTTGGGGTTCCTGGCATGGGCCTTCGCCTCCCTTCATGTTCATCTGGGCCCCGTGGTCCTGCGGTCCCGGGCCCTTGGATCTGTCATCAGCGCGTCAAGAACGTCCTCGACCGCCCCGAAGTGATCGGCACGGTCGGGAAACTGCGCCTTAAGGTCCGAGACATAGGCCGTCGCCTGGACCACGCGTTCCGCAAGAAGCCGAGCCGTGTGGAGCGCGAGCGCCGAATTCTCCTGCAAATAGACGGCACCGTCGGCGGTGGCAAGCGCGTGGATCGCGCTCTTGGCCACGACGCTCGCCGACGCCCGCGACCCCAAAAGCGCGGAAATCTCGCCGAACACCGCACCGGGTTCCGAGATGCGGGCAATCTCGGCATCACCCTTGCGGACAAGGACAGTCCCGGAGACCAGGACAAAGAAGCCAGGAGACGGATCCCCTTCGGCAATCAGTGTCTCGCCCGGCGCAAATTGCGCCTCGGCGAGGTCACTGCATAGTTCAATCACCGACGTCATCGAAACCACCCCCCAACGCCCAGACCCTGCCCCGGCGCTCCGCGCTCCTCAACAAAAAAACCCGGGCGTAAGGACGCCCGGGCCAGGTTTCGAAGACTGACAGGAAGGGAGATCAGCCTTTCGTAAAGTCCGGGTAGGCCTCCATGCCAAGCTCGGCTACGTCGAGACCGTTCACTTCGGCCTCTTCGCTCACCCGAAGGCCCATGGCCCCCTTGAGGATGATCCAGATGACGAGGGAAGCGACGAAGGTGAACACACCGTAGGCCACGATGCCGGTCACTTGGGTCACGATGCTCGCGTCGGAGTTATAGAACACCACGGCAATGGTGCCCCAGATCCCCGCGAAGAGGTGCACCGGAATGGCGCCCACCACGTCGTCGATCTTGAGCTTGTCGAGCATCGGCACCGTGAACACCACGATGACCCCACCGATCGCGCCAATCCACAAGGCTCCGAAGAGCGTAGGCGCCAAGGGTTCTGCGGTGATCGAGACTAGTCCCGCCAGGGCACCGTTCAGCACCATCGTTAGGTCGACCTTGCCGTAGACGACCTGCGTGAGGATCAGAGCCGCGACGGCGCCACAGGCGGCCGCCATGTTGGTGTTGGCGAAAATCCGGCTGACGTCGGTGATATCGCCCACTGTGCCCGCCGCGAGCTGCGAACCCCCGTTGAAGCCAAACCAGCCGAGCCAGAGGATAAACGTCCCCAAGGTGGCGAGAGCCAGGTTCGAGCCCGGCATCGGATGGACCTGACCGTCCCGATACTTGCCAATTCTGGGGCCAAGAATGATCGCGCCAGCAAGCGCGGCCCAGCCACCGACCGAGTGCACGATCGTCGAGCCCGCGAAGTCGGAGAAGCCAGCTTCGGAGAGCCAGCCGCCCCCCCACTGCCAGGACCCCGAGATCGGATACAGGATACCTGTGAGGACGACGACGAAGATCAGGAACGGCCAGAGCTTGATGCGCTCTGCAAGAACCCCGGAGACGATCGACGCCGTCGCGGCGACGAACATCAGCTGGAAGAAGAAGTCCGACCCAACCGAAGCGTAGTCGAGAGCAGCATCTGCTGCACCTAGACCGACGGGTTCAAGCGACGTGATCGAGAAGAACGGACCCACCCAACCGGCGATGATCCAACCGTCGCCTGGGTACATCAGGTTGAAACCCACCAGCCAGTACATGATCGCGGCGAAGGAAAACAGGCCCACGTTTTTGGTGAGCTGCATGGTGACGTTCTTTGAGCGGACCAGGCCGGCCTCGAGCATCGCAAAGCCCGCCGCCATCCACATGACCAAGAACCCCCCCACGAGAAACAGAAGCGTGGTCATGATGTAGGGGCCGATTTCGTCGAATCCGGGCGCCGCCTCGTCCTGTGCCAGGCCCAGCGATGGCACCAGAACGGCCGAGGCCGCAGCGGCCACAAGCAGATACTTGTTCAATTTCATGTCAATTTCCTCTTGTCCCTGTGGCCCGTTTCAGAGCGCGTCCGCATCGGTTTCGCCGGTCCTCACGCGCATCGCGCTCTCGACATCCAGCACGAAGATTTTCCCGTCGCCAATTTTGTCGGTCTTTGCCGTCGCCGCGATGGTGCGCACCACCTCGTCGGCCATCGAGCCGGCGACGACGATCTCGAGCTTGACCTTTGGAACAAAATTCACCGCGTACTCCGCGCCCCGGTAGATTTCGGTATGCCCCGACTGCGATCCGAACCCCTTGATTTCAGTCACCATCATGCCACGCACCCCGATGCCGGTAAGCGCCTCGCGCACCTCCTCGAGCTTGAACGGCTTGATTGCTGCGATGATGAGTTTCACTTGCATCCCCTTCCGCATCGCGGAGCCGCTGCCCCGCTGTTCACGGGGCAAAAGGGAGCCGAGGCGGCCTCGAACTCAAGTTTTCGCCGAGGTGCCACCTGGCATTTTCGAGTGCAGTTGCACATTTATTGCACAACTAGTGTTTGTCGCTCAAATATTGTGCAGAACTAGAAAGGCGGACTAGCGGATTCGCGGCTCCACAACCAACTGCGAGTGTGTAAGTTGCGTTCAAAAGAGCAGGTTTGAACACCAGGACCATGGCGGGCAACACGAAAAAGGGCGCGCGGCTTGTCGCCGAGAAGCGCTACAAGAGCGGCAAGGCACCCGAAACCTCCCGGCGGAGGCCGCGAAAAAAGCGCACGAAGCCGGGTCGTCGGGTGCCGCTGTTGCTGCGGCCATTTGTCTGGCTTTTCCGGGTCACCGTCCGGCTCGGGGTTCGGGTTGGCGCCCTGGCCGCGCTGTGCTTGGCGTTGATGGTTGCCTATTTCGCGCTCACCCTGCCGGATCCCGGCACCCTTCTTGATGCGCGGGCGCGAGGCTCTGTGACGCTCCTCGACAGGGACGGTCAGGTGTTTGCCTGGCGCGGCGAGCAATTCGGCGGCCAAATTACCGCGAGCACCGTTGCCCCCGAGCTAAAAAACGCCGTCATCGCCACGGAAGACAAGCGCTTCTATCGCCATTTCGGGATTAGTCCACGCGGCATCGCCAGCGCGATACGCATCAACCTCCGAGAGGGGCGTGGACCGCTCCAGGGCCATGGCGGCTCGACGATCACCCAGCAAGTGGCCAAGCTTCTGTGCCTCGGCGTTCCCTATGACCCAGACGGTGCGATGAGCGAGGCCGAATATGAGGCCGATTGCCGCCGAACGACGATCCAGCGCAAGGCCAAGGAGGCGATCTACGCGCTGGCGCTTGAGACGCGCTATTCGAAGGACGAGATCCTGACAATCTACCTCAATCGCGCCTATCTTGGCGCCGGATCGCGGGGATTCGAAGCGGCCGCCCAGCGCTATTTCGGCAAGTCCGCCAATGAGGTCACCGCCGCCGAGGGCGCTATGCTCGCGGGGCTCTTGGTGGCACCGACGCGCTACGCGCCCACCGCCGATCTCCAGCGCTCGCAGGATCGGGCCAGGCTCATCGTGGGGCTGATGGAGGCCCAGGGCTATCTGTCCTCCGCCCAGGCGGACGCGGCCCGCGCGACCCCCGCGCGGCTCTCCCAGGCCGCGGAGCGCCGTGCGGGCGGGTATTTCGCCGACTGGGTGATGGACCAGGGCCCCGCCTTTCTCACCCGAGAGACCACCGAAGACGTGATTGTGCGCTCGACCTTCGATCAGCGCATTCAAACGGCTGCAGAGGAGGCATTGGCGCATGTCTTTGAGACCAAGGTACGCCCCGGTTCGAAGGCGCAGGCCGCGATCGTCGTCATGTCGGCCGACGGGGCCGTGCGCGCAATGGTGGGCGGGCGCCGGTTTACCGGTGTGGCGGGCCAGTTCAACCGCGCGATCCAGGCCAAGCGCCAGACCGGATCATCCTTTAAGCCCTTTCTCTACGCCGCCGCCCTCGACTTGGGCTACGGACCGAACGACATTGTCGTCGACGAGCCGCTCACGATTGACGTGCCCGGCTCGGGCCCCTGGACCCCACAGAACTACGACCGTCAATTCAGCGGGCGGGTGACGCTCACGGAGGCCCTGGCGCGCTCGCTCAACGTCCCCGCCGTCAAGATTTCCGAATTCGTGGGCCGCGAGAACGTGCGTGCGATTGCCGCGCAGTTCGGAATAGACTCTGATCTTGCCGATGGGCCGGCCCTGGCGCTGGGCGTCTCGGAATCAACGCTCCTTGAGATGACAGGCGCCTATGCCGGCATCCTCAATGGCGGACGCTCGGTCACGCCCTATGGGCTGCTTGAACTCCAGATCAAAGGCGACAGCGAGCCGGTGATCGGTCAAGAGGGCGGAATGGGCGAGCGCGTGATCTCGGAACGCGCGGCGCGCCAGCTTGTCTACATGATGCGCGAGGTGGTGCGTTCGGGAACGGGTGGACGGGCCGGGCTTTCCGACCGCGACGTTGCCGGCAAGACCGGGACCACACAGGCCGCGCGGGATGCCTGGTTCCTGGGCTTTTCGGCCGACTATGTGACCGGCGTCTGGATGGGGTACGATGACAACACGCCGCTGACCGGCGTGACCGGCTCTGGCCTGCCAGCCGAGATTTTTGCCGAGACCATGGCGCGCGTCCATTCGGGCTTGCCCGCGCGACCCTTGCCCTTGATCGAGCCCCAGCGCCCGCGCCAGTCCGTTGAGGCGGAGACGGGTCAGCGGCGCCAGACACGGCGGCGCCCACCGGTGAGCGGGGACCCGTCCAACAGCTTTGAGCGCGCGCTGATTGGCGTGTTGAACGAGCTGTTCGGGAATTAGCGAAGCGCGATGCCTGTCCCAGTGCCAGGGCGTGTTCAAAGGAGACCGCGCGGCTGCGCCGCACCGTGGCCGGCCGGGGGGTGCTCCCCCCCGGACCCCCCGGGATATTTAAGAAGAGAAGAAGCGCGCGGACACGGGCGCGGGGCGCGCAAATTATGCCGACTCACACCCCCACAGAGGGAAGGTCCGCAATGAGCCGATCAAGGTCGCGGCGGCGTTGATCGAGAAGCGCGCCGATCTCGGTCCGCTCGGTTTTCAAGAGGCTAATCCCTTCGATGACAATGTCGAAGAACTTGTCCTTGCCCGATTTGTCGGAGACCCTGAAGACCACCTCGAACGGCGATTGCCCCCGGAGCCGTGTCACCGCGACCACCTCGAAATAGTCGCGCACCTGCCGTGTGCCGGTGACCTCGATCTGACCACCGATGAACTCGCGAAATCTCCGGCCGTACTTTCGCGACAGGTAGATCGCGAAGGCGTCGGCGAAGGCATTGAGCTGTGCCCGGCTGGCACTTCGCGCATCGGGCCCAAGCGCAGAGCGCGCGATGATCGGCACATCGCCGTAGCGCCGGAATACCTTCTCGAACTCACCAAACATCGCCCGTTCGGAGCGGCCCGAGTTGATGATCGAATTGATATCCGCGACCACCTGGTTGACCAACTGGCGCGCCTTTGCATCGGTGATCGCGCCCGCGGGAAGGGCCACGAGCCCGGCGGCTCCAGCAAGAACGGTGAGCGCCACGCGGCGGGAGATGTCACTCTTCATAGGGATCCTCAAAGAACGGGTCCTCGTAGGGGTCGAAGGCGAAGTCGTCGGCTTGACCCAGTTCGAACCGGCGGTTTTGCAGATAGAGGTTGCGGGTCTGGGCGTAGCTGTCGGCGCTTTCGTAAAGCAAGCTGTCGATTGTTGACCCGAACTCGTAGCGTTGGCCCACCCGATCCATGACATTGGCGGTCGGCGGCACCCATTCCTGACTGGCATCGATTGTCCCCGAGATCGGATTGGAGATGAAATCGACAACCTGACCCACCGCGTCGCGTTCGTTCGACGGCCCGAGCACCGGCAACTCCACATAGGCCCCCTCGCGCGCGCCCCAGACATAGAGTGTTTCGCCAAACCCGGTCCGGCGGCTTTCAACGCCCGCGCTCGACGCAACATCGAGGACGCCGAAACCAAACACGGTATTCAGCACGAACCGGGCGAAATTGTGCCCCGCGTCGTCGATATTCCCTTGCGCGATATCATTCAGAATGAAGCGCGGCGTGTCGATATAGTTCGCGAAATTCGAGACGCCTTGGCGCACCGGCTGCGGGAGAACGATGCCGTAGACCCGGCTCGTGGGGCGCAAGATCGCGCTGTCGAGCCCTTTGTTGAAGCCATGGATCCGGCGGTTGGTCTTCTCGTAAGGGTCATGGATCTCGACCGGTTCTTCGGGGACCGAGCACGCGGCCAAGAGCGCCACCAAGGTCAGCGCGGCCGCGCTCTTCGTATTTTTCAGGTTCATCCACGCGGCCTTCACCAATTGCGCCCCTCCGATTAGCACATAGGACACTGTCCCGAAAAGCGCATCCGTCGCATAGCCCCCGATCGAGAACTTGTGACCAATCGGAAACAACGGCGGGAGATCGCCGATAATCTGGACCGCGAATTGACGTCCAAATCACTGAAATGCGGGTTTTCGCGCTCCGGGCGCTGGACTAGGTTTTGAACCATAACTCCAAGGAGGCCCAGGATGGCAGGCCATATCGAAGAACGTCTCTCAGAACTCGGGATCACCCTGCCGGACGCTCCGGCTCCGGCGGCGAACTATGTCCCCTATGTCCAAACCGGCAACCTAGTCCATGTTTCGGGACAGGTCGCCATGGAGAACGGCGCCTTTGTCACCGGCAAGCTTGGACAAACGATGGACGCCGAGGACGGCGCAAAGGCCGCGCGCCTTTGCGCCCTGGCTCTTCTCGCTCAAGTCAAGGCAGCCTGCGGCGGCGACCTGGACCGGCTTCGGCGGGTGGTGAAGCTTGTGGGGTTTGTCAATTCGGCACCCGAGTTCGGCGATCAGCCCAAGGTCGTGAACGGAGCCTCCGATCTCATGGTCGAGATCCTAGGCGAAAAAGGGCGCCACGCCCGCTCCGCGATGGGGGCCGGCGCCCTGCCCTTTGGGGTCGCCGTTGAGATCGAGGGGATCTTCGAAGTCGAATGAGCGCGCTTCCGGCCGCCTTTCTGGACAGGCCCATCGCGCACCGCGCCCTGCACGGACCGGGACGCCCGGAAAACAGCCTATCGGCGGTAAGAGCGGCGGTTGCGCGCGGCTACGGCATTGAAATTGACGTTCAGCCCTCCGCCGATGGGCAGGCGATGGTGTTCCATGACGCGGATCTCGCCCGTCTGACCGGCAAAGCGGAACGGATCGCGGCCGTGCGAAGCGAGGATCTGCGTCAGACCCGTCTTTTTGGGAGCGACGAGGGTATTCCGACACTGTGGGAGGTCCTCGAGGCGGTCGCTGGACAGGTGCCCCTGCTTGTGGAGATCAAGGATCAGGATGGCAGGCTTGGCCCCAATCTGGGTCCCTTAGAAGGCTCCGTGGCCCGGGCCATGGCGGGCTACCAAGGGCCGGCCGCAGTCATGTCGTTTAATCCTCATTCGGTGGCCGAAATCGCGCGACTGGCTCCAGATCTACCACGGGGATTGACCACTTGCGCGTTCACCAAAGCCGCCTGGCCGAGTGTCGGAGCAGCGACCCGTAGAGAGCTTTCTGAAATCCGCGACTTCGAGCGTGTTGGTGCGGTCTTCATCAGCCACGCGATCCAAGACCTCGACATGCTACGCGTTGCGGAACTTAAGGCGGAAGGCGTGCCGGTTCTGTCGTGGACAATCACGTCGGCCGCGCAGGAAGCGCTGGCCTTGAAGGTCGCAGATAACATCACCTTCGAAGGCTATGCGGCCAGGATTGGGAGCGCTTGACCAAGGCGCCTTTTACTCCACTTACTTGGAGACCCGCAGGCCAACGCCCTTCATGACCGACACGCAGATCGAGATCGAGACCCTGAGCTCGCTGGCTGGGATCACGCCGAGCGAATGGGATGCCTGTGCGTGCCCCGAGGCCCAGGACGGACGCCCCGATGATCCGTTCACCACGCATCGTTTTTTGCTGGCGCTCGAGGCATCGGGGTCGGTAGGCGCGGGAACCGGATGGGAGCCGCATTACCTGGTGGCGCGCGCCAACGGCGATGTGATCGGCGTCGCTCCGCTTTACGCCAAGAGCCACAGCCAGGGCGAGTATATTTTCGACCATAGCTGGGCGCATGCCTATGAACGCGCCGGCGGGCGGTATTACCCGAAACTGCAAATCGCCGTGCCCTTCACGCCGGCCACCGGGCGCCGCCTTCTCGCAAAACCCGGCGCCGAAGACATGGCACAGGCCGCGCTCGTCGAAGGGGCTGTTCGTCTGGCTGCCGAAAACCAGGTCTCATCGCTACACATCACCTTTTGCACCCAAGCCGAGGCCGAGGCGGCGCGCTCGATGGGTCTCCTCCACCGCGTCACCCAGCAATTTCATTGGGAAAACGCGGACTACCCCGATTTCGACGCCTTCCTCGCCAGCCTTTCGTCGCGAAAGCGGAAGAACATCCGCAAGGAACGCGCCACGGCGCAAAGCTTTGGTGGCGAGATCGTCAGTCTCACCGGCGACGCCATAGAAGCGTGCCACTGGGACGCGTTTTGGCGGTTCTACCAGGACACGGGCGCCCGCAAATGGGGCACGCCCTATCTCACGCGCGCTTTCTTCGAGCGTGCCCAGGAAAGCTTGCGCGACGACATCCTCCTGGTCCTCGCGATCCGCGGCGGCGTGCCCGTGGCTGGTGCCCTGAACTTCATTGGTCGCAAGACACTCTTCGGCCGCTACTGGGGCGCCATCGAAGACCACGCCTGTCTCCATTTCGAGGCATGCTACTACCAGGCGATCGACTACGCCATCGCGACGGGGCTCGCGCGCGTCGAGGCCGGCGCCCAGGGCGATCACAAGCTCGCGCGGGGCTACATGCCGGTCGCTACTCATTCGCTGCACTGGATCGCCGACGAGGGGTTCCGGCGCGCAGTGCGGCAATATCTTGCGGCGGAACGTTCGGCGGTCGATCAGGAAATCGACATTCTCACGAGCTATGGCCCGTTCAAGAAAACAGGAAGCGAGGATACATGACCCAAAAGCTCGACGACACCCAGAGAGCCGACCTGCTGACCCCGCTGCTGGACGCAGGCTGGACCCATGACGCAACGCGCGACGCAATTCAAAAGACGTTCGTGTTCAAGAACTTCGTTGGCGCGTTTGGGTGGATGGCCCAAGCTGCGCTCCACGCCGAGAAGCTGAACCATCACCCGGAGTGGTCGAACGTTTATAAGACCGTCGACGTGACCTTGACCACGCATGACGTCGGCGGCCTCAGCGAACTCGACATCACCCTGGCGACGCGCATGGAGGCGTTGGCGTCCTAAGCCGACACGATACCCAGGCAATTGCCGGCGAGGGCATCGGCTTCTTCTCTTTCGAAATATCCTAGGGGGGATCCAAAGGGGGGACGACGTCCCCCCTTTGCCGGTCGGATCGCGCGAGCGATCGGACGCTCAACCGAAGAACTGCGCGCCGTTGGCCGAGATCGTCGAGCCGTTTACGAAGCTTGCGTCGTCCGAGGCGAGAAAGACGACGCAGCGCGCGATCTCCTCGGGGTTGCCCAGGCGGCCCGTTGGGATCTGCGCGATGATCGCCTCGCGCACCTTCTCGGGGACCGCCATCACCATGTCCGTCGCGATGTAGCCTGGACACACGGCATTCGCGGTGATCCCGGCGCGGGCGCCTTCCTGCGCCAGCGAACGGACGATCCCGATATCACCCGATTTGGTCGCGGCATAGTTCACCTGGGCGAATTGGCCCTTCTGCCCGTTCACCGAGGAAATCACGATCACCCGCCCGAACTTGCGTTCGCGCATGCCCGGCCAAACCGGGTGAATTGTGTTGAAGACCCCCGTCAGGTTCGTGTCGATTACATCGGTCCACTGCTCCGGGGTCATCTTGTGAAACGGCGCGTCCCGGGTGATCCCGGCATTGGCGACGACCACGTCGATCGGGCCGAGATCGGCCTCGACCTGGGCCAGCCCCGCCTTCGACGCGTCGTAGTCCGCGACGTTCCACTTGTAGGTCTTGATTCCGGTCTCGGCGGTGAAGGCCGCAGCCTTTTCGTCATTGCCGGCATAGGTCGCCGCGACCGCGTAACCTTCCGCCTTCAGTGCCTTCGAAATCGCTTCGCCTATCCCACGAGACCCCCCCGTGACCAATGCAACACGGCCCATGGCTATCCTCCTCCAGGTGATATTGTGCAGTAATATCGCTATAAATAACGATGCCCCGGCGCAATCATATTGCGCCGGGCTGTCATTCTAGGGGCGCTCGACGCAAAGCGCGACGCCCATGCCGCCTCCGATACAGAGCGTGGCGATCCCTTTCTTGGATCCGCGACGTTGCATCTCGAAAAGCAACGTGTTCAGCACCCGGCAGCCCGAGGCGCCGATCGGGTGTCCGATCGCAATCGCCCCTCCGTTCACGTTGACGATGTCGGGGTCCCAGCCCATGTCCTTGTTCACCGCGCAGGCCTGGGCCGCGAAGGCTTCGTTGGCCTCGACAAGGTCGAGATCATCAACTTTCCAGCCCGCCTTCTGGAGTGCTTTTCGCGACGCATGTACCGGACCCACGCCCATGATCGCCGGGTCAAGACCGGCGGTGGCGTAGGAGACGATCCGCGCCAAGGGCTCGAGCCCACGTTTTTCCGCCTCCGCATCGGTCATCAGGAGCACGGCCGCCGCGCCGTCATTCAGACCCGACGCGTTCGCCGCCGTCACAGAGCCATCCTTGGTGAAGGCCGGACGCAGCTTCTGCATCGCCTCCATGGTGGCGCCGTGGCGGATATACTCGTCCTTGTCGACGATGATGTCGCCTTTGCGGTGCTTGACGGTGAACGCCACGACCTCGTCATCGAACTTCCCCGCCTTCTGGGCGGCCTCGGCCTTGTTCTGGCTCGCCACCGCGAACGCGTCCTGCTGATCGCGGGAAATTTGCCACTTCTCCGCAACATTCTCTGCGGTCTGGCCCATGTGGTACCCATTGAAGGCGTCCCACAACCCGTCCTTGATCATCGAGTCGATGAATTTCATGTCGCCCATTTTGTGACCCGCTCGAAGATGCGCCACATGGGGGCTGAGCGACATGTTCTCCTGTCCTCCGGCCGCAACGATCGCCGCATCGCCCAACTGGATATGCTGGGCGCCAAGCGCCACGGCCCGCAACCCCGATCCGCACACCTGATTGATCCCCCAGGCCGCGCCCTCGATCGGAAGACCTGCGTTCACATGGGCCTGGCGCGCGGGATTCTGACCCTGACCGCCCGTGAGCACCTGTCCAAGGATCGTCTCGCTGACATCCGCCTTGTCGATGCCCGCCCGGTCAACCACGGCTTCGAGCACGGCGGCGCCGAGGTCATGGGCAGGGGTGGTGGCGAATGCTCCGTTGAAGCTGCCCACCGGCGTGCGCGCGGCGGACGCAATGACGACATTGGTCATGA
>JBCCKB010000048.1:0-13690 GCA_039027595.1 Pseudomonadota bacterium
AGCGAAGGCGCGGAGATCGAGGGATCGGCGCGACTGACGAACGCGGACGTCGACGCATTCCTCGAGCTCCGTCTCCTGCGACCCGATGTGATTGCGCCCGACGTCCCGGGGCCCCTGGAGATTGTGCTTGAAGCGTCGGGCCAGTGGGATGCACCAGACGTGATTGTGGCGGTAGATAGCCCCGAGACCCGGGGCCGTGCCGAAGTCGCGATTGATTTTTCGGGCGAGACCCCCGAGGTCTCGGGCGAAGTCGAGGCGACGATCGACCGGCTTTTGCCCTATGGACCGACGATCGGGCGTGATCTTGCGGGCGAGTTATCGCTCGAGGCGGTAGGAGTGGTGGTCACCGATCTTTCCGTCTTCGACCTGGACACCACGCTGAGAACGACGAATCTCAGCTTGGATCAGCCTCAGGCGGACCAGCTTTTTCGCGGCACGGCCGAGACGCGGCTGACGGCTCGACGGAGCGGCGACGCCTTGGAGATACCGGCCTGGAGTTTCGCGAGCGAACAGCTTGAGGCGGAGGGCGCGGCGCGTGCACAAGTTGGGGAGCGGATCACCGATTTCGTGGATGGAACTGGCAGGTTCGTCGTGCGACTCCTGTCATCCGAGGGTGTGTTGCCCGGTCTGCCCACCCCACTTACAGCCTCGCTTGAGGCCGAAGGATCCAAGGATAGGGTCGATTTTGGTCTTTCGGCGACCGGTGATACGCTTGACGTCACGGCGGATGGAGCAGTTGACTTGAGCGACGTCGTGTCGGTTGTGAGCGGGACGGCCCGCTTGGCGTCCGGCGACATCGCGCCGTTCTCCGACCTTGCGAGACGGGATCTGCGCGGTGCTGTTGCAGCATCGGCGGAAGGCTCGGTCGCGCTCGATCTTTCGCAGTTTTCGGTGACGGCGGAGGCATCCACGGATGATCTTGAGATTGGTCAGCCCGATCTCGACGCGCTTCTTGCGGGTTCAGGACGGGCAGAATTGACCGCCCGGCGTCAAGGGGCGTTGATCGAGGTGACCGAGCTGGATGTCGAAACTGGGGTGCTTGCCCTCGAAGCATCGGGGTCCGCTGGGCGCGCCGAGAACGACATTGTCTTCGACGCTCGGCTTGCCGATGTCGGGCGTTGGGTACCGGCCTTTCGCGGGGCTGCGCGCGTCTCTGGCGCGGCAAGCCAGGTCGCCGGGGAAGACTGGCGGGTTGAATTGGATGCCGCGGCCCCCGGCGGCGCGACCGCGCTGCTGAACGGCACTGCGAGCGAGGATCTTGCCAGTCTTGACATTGCTGCGGCTGGCGCGGTGCCGCTGCAAGCCGCGAACGGGTTGATTGCACCGCAGGCTGTGTCGGGAATGGCGCGATTTGACCTTAGGCTGAACGGAAGGCCCAGCTTAGACTCTGTTTCAGGACGAATAGAAGCTCAAGGTGCGCGTCTGGCGGCGCCCGCTCTTGGGGTGACGATTACGGATGTAACGGGAGGTGTGGCGCTTGCGGGCGCCGAGGGGCGGCTTGATCTAGGCGGACAAGTGCGTGGCGGCGGCGGCGTGCGCGTCGCGGGTCCGATTGGGCTCTCTGCCCCGTTTGCCACGGATCTTTTGATCACGCTTGATCGCGCGCAGCTACAGGATCCGGGGCTTTACCGCACAACCGTCAGCGGGAGCGTCGGGATCGACGGTGGTCTGACGAGCGGCGCGCAGATAAACGGCGCCCTCGCGCTCGGGCAGACAGAAGTACGGATCCCTTCCGGAGGCGAAACCGGAACCGCACCCAATGTGGATGTCGAACATATCAACACACCGCCGGACGTGCGCCGGACCCGGATTCGCGCCGGCCTTGTCGCGTCACCGGATGCTGAGCGTGGACCGAGCCCGGACTTTCCGCTAGCCCTTAGGATCGATGCTCCGAACCGGATCTTCTTGCGTGGTCGGGGGTTGGAGGCAGAGCTTGGCGGGCAGCTCCGCCTGGGCGGAACAACTGCCGATGTGGTACCAACAGGGCAATTCGAACTGATACGAGGGCGGCTTGATATCCTGGGTCAGCGATTTCAGTTCGATGAGGGCACAGCAACGCTTCAAGGTGACTTCAATCCGTTCATTCGATTGGTGGCCACTACGGATCAGGGCGAGACAACGATCCGTGTGGTTGTCGAAGGATTGGCCGCCTCACCTGACATTCTTTTCAAGTCCGAGCCTGAGCTTCCCGAGGACGAGGTGCTCGCACGCCTCCTTTTCGACCGGGGCGTCGACAATTTGTCGCCATTGCAAGCCGCCCAACTCGCAAATGCGGTCGCAACGCTTGCGGGGCGAGGCGGCGACGGAATTGTCGGACGGCTTCGGCAGAATTTTGGACTCGATGATCTGGATGTGACAAGCGACAGCGAGGGTGGAACAGCGGTGCGCGCCGGTCGGTACATCTCGGACAACGTTTATTCGGATGTGACGGTCGATAGCGCTGGGGGGGCGGAAGTATCAATCAATCTGGACCTGTCTCGCTCGGTCACGGTCAAGGGTTCGGTGGGTTCGGAGGGCAACACAGGAATTGGAGTGTTCTTTGAACGCGACTACTAGCGCGCGGCTGTCCATTGAGAGTTGAGTGTCGAAATGCTATGTAATTGGCGTGTCGCGGCGTTGCGGCATGGTTCAAAGGAGGACGATGTCCTGTCTCAGGTGCACGATGCGGTCCGTGACCCGACCGCTGGGAAGCGAAACGTAATGAGCGCTTCCGGGAACCCCTCAAGCGGTTTGCTTGAACTCATTCTGACATCACTGGACGACGATAAGGCAGAGGACGTGGTGGTCATTGACCTCGCCGGAAAGTCCGAAATGGCCGACCACATGGTCATTGCGTCAGGACGCTCGACCCGGCAAGTCTCGTCGATCTCCGACAAGCTTATCGATCGGCTGAAGAAAGACCTGGGCATTCTCTCCAAGGTCGAGGGCAAGGACGCTGGTGACTGGGTACTGATTGATACCGGTGACGTTGTGGTCCATGTCTTCAGGCCCGAGGTCAGGGAATTCTATCAGCTTGAAAAGATGTGGCTTACGCCCGGACAGCAGACCGCCGCGAAGGGCTAATGCGCGTCACCATTTGCGCGGTTGGGCGGATGCGTTCTGGTCCTGCGAGCACGATATGTGAGGACTACCAATCACGCTTCGACCGGGCGGGCCGAGGACTTGCGCTTGGCCCGGCCGTTGTTGCGGAGGTAGACGATCGTCGCGGTGGCGGGATCGCGGCGGAAGCGGAGCTGTTGCGCAAGACTGTCCCAAAAGGTGCCCTGACATGCGCGCTTGACGAGCGAGGAAGGACAATGCCGTCGACGGAGTTTGCCGCAACTCTTGCGCGTTGGCGAGACGATGGGCACCGTGACCTGGCAATCTTGATCGGCGGCGCGGATGGATTAGACCCTAAACTAAGGGAAAGCGCTGATTTTAGCCTGTCGTTTGGCGCGATGGTTTGGCCCCACATGTTGGCGCGTGTGATGCTGTGTGAGCAGCTTTACCGCGCCGTTACGATCTTGTCTGGAAGCCCCTACCACCGTGCCTGACGCGCGCGAACGGTTGTTGGGCAGGCGTCCGCGTTCGGTTAAACCGTGCCGAAGTTGACAGTCTATGGTCTTTGGCGCGGCCCCGACAACGTCTGGCGCTACTTCCGCTAGTCTTCGCGTTCGGTCGTGAAGGCCAGCGGGTAGCCCATTCGGCTTCCTGCTTCGGTCCCTTGAAGCGCCTTGGTGTCGGCGACGTCGCGAGTGTACACGGCCACGACGCAGGCGCCCTTCTGATGTGCCGCGAGCATTACGCCGTGGGCCTCGCTTTCGCTCATCCGGAAGATGGCCCTGAGCACCGATACCACGAAGTCGCGCGGGGTGAAGTCATCGTTTAGGAGGATGACCTTGTAGAGCCGGGGACGCTCTGGGCGCGTTGTGGCCTTGGTCCTTGGCCGCTCAATGACGTCGGTGTTTTGCATTGCCTGGAATGCCCTCGCCAGCTTGGATCAGCTTCCACAACGCATGCGCTTCGATCCAGCCCCCGGAACCCGCTCTGGCAAGACTCTGCCAACCACCTTCGAGGAGCGCCTATTTTTTGGGGTCTAGGGCGCGACGGCCGCTCTCCTCAAGTACATGACAGCTGCGTCCTTCAAAGACCGCCGCAGAGAGTCCCCGCCCAAAAGCGGCACCCGAATCAAGGTTGACCCGGTTGCCATGGTGCTCGGGCTCTAAGACCGGCGTATGTCCGTGGACAATGAGGCGTCCGTGGTCACGGGGGTCGTCCAGGAATTCGCGGCGGATCCAAAGAAGATCGTCCTCGACCTGCTCGGAGAAGGCGAGCCCCGGGCGGATCCCGGCATGCACGAACAAAATCTCGTCGGTTTCATGGGTGAGTGGAAGCGCCTCGAGAAACGCGCGGTGATGGGCCGGCACGGCCTCGACCAACGCTCGCCGCGAACGTCCCGCTGTTGCCCAGGTGGGTGGCGACACGCCGTAACTCAGCATGGTTTCCGTGCCTCCAATAGTCTCAGAACACCATGACCGGATGGCGAATCTTGGCTCGCAGCCAAGGTCTAGCTGGTCGGCAAGCAGGCGATCATGGTTGCCTGCCAAGACGATCCAAGGCGCGCCCTCGAGCTTGCCGGTGATGAGAAATTCGATCACACCTCGGCTATCGGGACCCCGGTCTACGAGGTCTCCGAGATGGATCACCGGGGCGGAATGATCTCCTGTGCGCGCCCTGTCGGCCTCGATCCGCTGGTGGGCAGCGTAAAGCTTGTCCAGGTGGCCATGGATGTCACCAATCGCGTAAAATCGCATTGCCCCTCCTTGGGTGATGCATGTCGCAGCATTTCGACAGCATCGACCGGTCGCCGTTAGCCGACATCGAAGGCAAGGGGTCTAATCGACTGGAATAGACCCGTTTCCGCGAGCTTCGAGAGAACCGGAGTTGGAATTGGATCATCGACGTAAAGCAGCGCTATGGCGTCACTGCCCCGCTCTGAGCGGCCAAGCGTGAAGTTTGCGATATTGACGCCATTCTCACCCATCGTGTTCCCCAAGGCGCCGATGATCCCCGGGACATCCTCGTTGGTGGTATAAAGCATGTAGCGACCGATCTCCGCGTCGATATTGATCCCCTTGATCTGGATAAAGCGCGGTTTGCCGTCGGAAAACACCGTTCCCGCGATCGAGCGCTCGCGTTCGGTAGTCACAACCGTGACCTTGATATATGCATCGAACACCCCGGTCTTTCCTTGTGTGGTCGTGGTTATGTCGATGCCGCGATCGCGTGCCAGCACAGGCGCCGAGACCATGTTGACGTCGGGGTTCAGCGATTTCATGACGCCAGCCAGGGCCGCTGCGTTTAGGGCGGCGACGTTCATCTCCGAAACCTGGCCATTGTAGAGGATGTTGAGCGCCTTGACGGGTTCCTCGGTGAGTTGGCCGATAAAGCTGCCCAAATGCCCTGCAAGCTGAACCCAAGGGCCCATGACCTTGGCTTCCTCGGCTGTGATCGCGGGCATGTTGAGCGCGTTGGTGACGGCGCCGGTTAGAAGATAGTCCGACATCTGTTCCGCCACCTGGAGCGCCACGTTTTCCTGAGCTTCGCTGGTGGCCGCACCCAGATGCGGCGTACAGACCACGTTGGGGAGGTTGAATAGGGGGTTTTCATGTGCGGGCTCCTGGGCGAAGACGTCAAACGCTGCGCCCGCCACATGCCCGCTTTCGAGGAGTTCGGCCAGGGCCGCCTCATCCACAAGCCCACCCCGAGCGCAATTGATGATCCGGACACCTCTTTTGGCCTTCAACAGGGCCTCGCGGCTTAGGATGTTCTTTGTGGCCTCGAGCAGCGGCGTGTGGAGCGTGATGAAATCTGCCCGCGACAAAAGCTCATCAAGGTCAACCTTTTCCGCACCCTTTTCCGCGATCTTGTCGTCGCCTAGGGTTGGATCATAGGCCACCACCTTCATCTTCAGGCCTCGGGCTCGATCGGCCACGATCCCGCCGATATTCCCGATCCCAATCACGCCAAGCGTCTTGTTGGTGAGCTCAGCGCCGAGGAACTTCGACTTTTCCCACTTTCCGGCATGGGTCGACGCAGAGGCTTCGGGGATCTGGCGCGCGACGGCAAACATCATCGCAATGGCATGTTCCGCCGTGGTGATCGTGTTGCCGAAGGGCGTGTTCATGACAATGATGCCATTCTTGGACGCGGCGTCCTTGTCGATATTGTCGGTACCCACCCCCGCGCGTCCGATGACCCGGAGCTTTGGTGCGGCGTTGATCAGCTTGTCCGTGACCTTTGTGGCGGAGCGGATTGCAAGACCGTCAAAGTCACCAACCCGTTCAAGAAGCGCGTCCTTGTCTTTGCCGAGATCGGGTTCGAAGACCACGTTGATCCCGCGGTCTCGGAAGATCTGCACCGCAGTTTCCGACAGTTTATCCGAGACGAGCACTTTGGGGGCCATTCCTGGGCACCTCCTAAGATGATGGGTTTGCTTGGGGGCGAAGGGCGGCGCCAGGGTCCGATCCCTGAAGCCTAGGCAGCCTTTGCCAGTTCCGTGATCTCTGCATCGAAAGCCCAGTCGAGCCAAGGGAGCAGCGCCTCGACATCGGAGGTCTCCACGGTGCCTCCGCACCATATCCGAAGACCAGGTGGGGCGTCGCGATAGGCGCCGATGTCATAGGCGACACCCTCTGCTTCGAGCCTCTTGGTAACCGCCTTGGCGAAGGCCGCGCCATCCGAAATCCGCGCATCGGTGAACTTGAGGCATACCGATGTGTTGGATCGCGTGGCCGGGTCATGCGCGAGATTTCTGATCCAGTCCCGGGCGTCCACGAAATTGTGGATTGCCTGCGCGTTTGCATCGGCACGCGACATGAGGCCCGGCAGTCCGCCCACGGAACGGGCCCAATCCAGCGCGTTTAGGTAGTCCTCGACTGCCAGCATCGACGGCGTGTTGATCGTCGCACCCTCAAAGATGCCCTCGATCAGCTTGCCGCCCTTGGTTAGCCGAAAGATCTTGGGCAGGGGCCAAGGTGGCGTATAGCTTTCGAGGCGCGCAACGGCGCGAGGTGACAGGACTAGCATGCCATGCGCCGCCTCGCCACCAAGCACTTTTTGCCAAGAGAAGGTCACCACATCGAGACGGTCCCAGGGAAGGTCTTGCGCAAAGGCCGCCGAGGTGGCGTCGCAGATCGTCAAACCCGCTCGATCCTCTGGAATAGACACTGATTTTGGAACGCGAACGCCTGAGGTTGTGCCGTTCCAGGTGAAGACAACGTCGCTGTCGAAGTCGACGTCAACGAAATCAACGATCTCGCCGTAATCGGCCGTTTGCACCTTCGCGTTGAGCTTGAGCTGCTTGACGACATCGGTGACCCAGCCGGCTCCAAAGCTCTCCCAGGCAAGCATTTCCACGGGGCGCGCGCCCAGCAAGGACCACATCGCCATCTCGACGGCGCCGGTGTCGGAGGCCGGAACGATGCCCACCAGGTGGCCGGGGGGAATTCCCAGGACCTCCCGTGTGCCGTCGATAGCGGCTTTCAGCTTGGATTTGCCCACGGCAGCACGATGGGAGCGGCCAAGGCAGGCACCGGTCAGTGCGTCAAACGAGAAGGACGGGGGTTTCGCGCATGGTCCAGACGAAAAGCGCGGGTTTTCCGGCCGCGCAGCCGGGGTCTTGATGTCCATATGACATATCCTTCCAGATACATGCCCCTCGTTGGGGAGGGGTGTCCCAAGAGCGCGTATAGGGCCGCCCGGGCAAAGCCGCAAGCCGGTGGATTCCAGGTGTGGCCGGTGATCTATGGTCGCGACACGTAAAGCGAGGGGAGTGGCATGTTCGTTGCAACGCTTTTGGTGAACCCAAGGGCAGGACGGTTGGATCCCGCCTTGGTGACGGCACTGCGTGATGCTTGGGGCGGCGGCACGCTTCGATGGCTTGGACCGGACGTGGCATGCGAGTTCGACTTGCCAGCCCGTCCCGAAAACGCCGGAAGCGTGTGGGCTGATTTCCAGTCGCGGGCGACCGATCTCGTGATCCAGCCTGGAGAAGGGCGTCGCAAGCGGCTGCTAATCGCCGACATGGACTCGACCATGATCGAGCAGGAGTGCATTGACGAACTGGCCGCCGAAGCCGGAGTTGGGAGTCGGGTGGCGGAGATTACGGCGCGCGCGATGAATGGTGATCTGGACTTTGAAGCGGCGCTCAAGGAACGCGTGGGGCTGCTGCGGGGCTTGGACATGGCGGTTATTGACCGGGTTCTGACGAAGCGGATTACCCTTGCGCCTGGAGGCCCCGAGCTTGTGTCAACGATGCGGGCACATGGTGCGCATGCAGCGCTTGTCTCTGGTGGGTTCACGGCCTTTACGGGCTCTATTGCGGACAAACTAGGATGTGACGAGCATCACGCGAATACGCTTTTGATTGAGCAAGGGCGGCTTACCGGCGAGGTGGCGCGGCCAATTCTCGGGCGCGACGCCAAGGTCGCGGCTCTGGAGAAGATCTGCGCGCGGCTGCGAATATCGGAAGGCGACGCGCTTGCGGTTGGCGATGGGGCGAATGATCTCGGCATGATCGATCGTGCCGGGTCAGGTGTGGCGATGCATGCCAAGCCCGCGGTGGCGGCACAGGCGAGGATCCGGATCAATCATGGGGACTTAACGGCGCTGCTCTACATCCAGGGCTATAGCTCCGATGACTTCGTCTGAAGTGCCTTCAGTTGGTAGATGAGATCGAGTGCCTCGCGCGGAGTGAGTTCGTCGGGATGCAAGGCGTTTAGCATGTCCTCCAGCTCAGAGACGCTCTTTGGAGCGGCTTGCGGGGTAGCGGCGGAAAAGAGTGGCAGGTCGTCAAGTCTTACGCCCGGGGCGGTTTGACCTTCGCGCGCGCCGGACTCCAGAACCTCAAGCACCTCGCGGGCCCGTGTGATCACCGGACCTGGAAGCCCCGCGAGCCGCGCGACTTGAACGCCGTAACTGCGATCCGCGGCGCCCATGCGCACTTCATGAAGAAAAATCACTTCGCCTTTCCATTCCTTGACTGCGACCGTGGCGTTTCGAAGGCCCGGAAGCCTGTCGGAAAGCGCGGTCATTTCGTGATAATGGGTGGCGAATAACGCGCGGCAGCGGTTTACCTCGTGAAGATGCTCAACGGTGGCCCAGGCGATGGACAAGCCGTCATAGGTCGCGGTTCCGCGCCCGATTTCGTCGAGGATCACCAGGGCGTGGTCATCGGCCTGGTTCAGGATCGCTGCTGTTTCCACCATCTCGACCATGAAGGTGGAGCGCCCGCGGGCAAGATCATCCGAGGCGCCAACGCGCGAAAAGAGTTGGCTGATGATGCCGATATGAGCGTCGGACGCGGGGACGAAACTGCCGGACTGAGCAAGCAGCGCAATGAGTGCGTTCTGCCTGAGAAAGGTGGACTTTCCGGCCATGTTCGGTCCGGTCAGGAGCCAAATGGCGGCGCCTTCCTCGGGGCTCAGGTCGCAGTCGTTCTCGATAAAGCGCTGGGTGCCGGTTGCCAGGAGAGCGGCTTCGACCACGGGGTGGCGTCCGTCACGGATGTGGAAGGCACGCGACCCGTCCATGCGCGGTCGTACCCAGTCCAGGGACTGTGCGAGCTCGGCGAAGGCCGCAGTAAGATCTATCTCGGCGAGCGCCCGCGCCGCCCGCCCAAGGGCCGTCGCAGCGGCGACAATTTGCGATTTTAGTTCGGAATAGAGCCGCATCTCGATTTCGATCGCGCGGGCGCCCGCATTCAAGATCCCGGTCTCCATCTCCGAAAGCTCAAGGGTCGTGAAGCGCAGGGCGTTGGCCGTCGTCTGGCGGTGGATGTAACGTTCACCGAGCCCAAGCATGGTCTCGGCATGGGTTGCCGGGGTTTCGATAAAGTACCCCAGCACGTTGTTGTGCTTGATCTTGAGGGACGCCACGCCGGTGTCGGCGGCGTAACTGGCCTGAAGCCCTGCAATCACTGAGCGGCCCTCGTCGCGAAGCTGCCGCGCTTCGTCCAGAGCTGCGTCGATCCCCGCCGCGATAAAGCCGCCGTCACGGGTGAGCAGCGGTGGATCGGATACGATCGCTGTTTCGAGGCGGTTCCAAAGATCTTCCTGTCCCGCGAGATCGGATCGGCACCTTTTGAGCAGGCCAGGCAGATCGCGATCCGGGAGCCGTTTCTGGAGTGCTTCGGCAGCGTGGAGCGCGTCGCGAACCGCGGCGATATCCCTTGGTCCGCCGCGGTCAAGGGCCAATCGGGAAAGCGCCCGGTCGAGATCTGGGCACTGCGTCAGGATCTCGCGAATATCACTTCGAGCCGTTGGATCCGCCACCAGATGGGCGACGCCGTCAAGGCGCCCAGTAATGACATCAAGACGACAGGAGGGCGCAGAGATCCGCCGTTCGAGGAGTCGGCCACCTCCGGCAGTCACAGTCCGGTCGATCGTGGCCAAGAGCGCGCCCTCGCGCCCGCCGGAAAGCGCGTGGGTTAGCTCGAGGTTGCGCCGTGTCGCGGCATCGACATGCATCGCCTCTTGTCGTGTCTCCCTGCGCGGCGGTCGCAGCAGCGGGAGCTTTCCTTTTTGGGTCAGCTCCAAATAGGCCACAATCGCACCCATGGCGGCTCGCTCAGCCCGCCCGAAGGCGCCGAATCCTTCCGTTGTCGCCACACCAAAAAGTGTCGCCAACCGCCGCTCTCCCGCATCGCTGTCGACAGAGCCACGTGGCAAGGTTGTAACGGAAGTCCCCGTATCAGACACTGGTTCCGCAATCACAGGCGCGACCGCTTCGGAGATCAAAACCTCCCTTGGCGCAAGACGGGCAAGATCGGCGCCAATGCGCACATGTGAAGTTTGCACCACATTGAATTCACCGGTCGAGATATCGGCCCAGGCCAGGGCAAGTTCGTCCCGGATGACCGCGAGGCTCGCGAGGAAATTGTTGCGGCGCGCGTCGAGAAGCGCGTCTTCCGTAAGGGTGCCCGGGGTGACAAGCCGCACGACCTCGCGTCGAACCACCGCCTTGGAGCCGCGCTTTTTTGCGTCGGCCGGATCCTCCATCTGTTCGCAGACCGCCACCCGAAATCCCTTGCGGATCAGCGACAGGAGATAGCCTTCTGCGGCGTGGACGGGAACGCCGCACATGGGAATGTCGTCGCCGAGATGCTTGCCGCGTTTGGTGAGCGCGATGTCAAGCGCCTCCGCGGCCGCCACCGCATCGCCAAAGAACATCTCGTAGAAATCGCCCATTCGGTAGAATAATAGCGCGTCCGGATGCCCCGACTTAATGTCGAGATACTGCGCCATCATCGGTGTTGCGGCAGCGGAATCGACCGTCAACATAACCCCCCGAGCATATGCCCGAGGGAGCTTAACGGGGCGCTGAATCGAGGGAAAGCGCGAAAGGGTCTAACTGGCGAAAGGCGCGGCGTTCCCCCAAATTTCGCGCACTCTCTCGTCGCGCCCACAGGCGTTGCGGTAGAATTTATAGGCTTGAGCCTTGGTTTTGGGCCCCCGCCGGGTGAGGACAAGCTCGGATTTCTTGTAGTAATCCTGGTGATATTCCTCGGCGAGATGGAAGGTGTCCGCGTCGATCACGGGGGTCACGATGTCCCGGCCGAGCTCGCGTTCAGCATCGCGGATTGCGGCCTCTGCCGCCCGCCGTTCGGCGGTGTTGGCGGGGAAGATCGCTGTGCGATAGCTCTCGCCTCTGTCGCAGAACTGCCCGCCCGCATCGGTGGGGTCGATCGAGCGCATAAACAGGCGGAGGATCTGAGGATAGCTGATCACCGTGGGATCATACGTGATCTCGACCGCCTCGAAATGCCCCGTGCCACCCCGCGTGACCTCCTTGTATGTCGGGTTTGCCGTGGTTCCGCCGGTATAGCCCGACACGACCTCCTTAACGCCCTGGACCTTCTCGAAATCGGCCTCTACGCACCAGAAACATCCCCCGGCAACGATGGCTGTCTCGGTGGCCGTGGCCCGAGCCGTGGTACAATGGGCGACGACGCCCACCGCGATCGCCAAGGCCAGAAGGATGGGTTTCGTTTCGGAAAAGCGCTCTAGCAGGCTCATCGGGCATCTCCTCTTTGCCGTCTTCATCGCGCCGAGGCAGCGCCACCGCAATTCAAGGCGCCGTGATGTCACGAACAGGTGACAGGTGTTTCAAGCGCCTGTAGCGTCATGCCTGGGGTGTCCAAGAGGCCAAGCGATGCGGATTGCCATGTGGTCGGGGCCAAGGAACCTTTCGACGGCGATGATGTATGCATTTGGCCAGCGAGCGGATTGCGCCGTTTCCGACGAACCATTCTATGCGGCTTACCTTTCGGCGACAGGGATCGACCATCCAATGCGAGAGGCCGTTCTCTTCGCGGGGGAAACCGACCCGCGTCGGGTCGCGCAAGCCTGCCTGAGCGATGTCCCGGACGGGCGAGCGCTATGGTATCAAAAGCACATGGCGCACCATATGGTGCCGGATTTTCCGCTGGACTGGATGAGCCACGTCAAGAACGTATTCCTAATCCGCCATCCCGCTCGAGTTGTGGCCAGCTATGCGCGCAAGCGGGAGGACGTGGAGCTTTCGGATCTGGGGTTTGCCGAGCAGGTAGCACTTTACGAACGGCTGTCCTCATCAGGTATGGCCCCGACGGTGATCGACAGTGCAGCGGTCCGCGCGGCCCCAGAAGCGGCGCTAAGGGCGCTGTGCGAGAGGCTCGGCATCCGGTTTGATCCCGCGATGTTGTCCTGGCGCGCAGGCGGCCACGCCGCCGATGGTGTCTGGGCGGCGCATTGGTATGGGGCAGTCCATCGCTCGACCGGATTTGAAGGCCCGGAAGGCCCGATTCCGGTTTTGGAGGGGGCCTACGAGGCGCTCGCCATGGCCGCCCAGCCGCACTACGACCGGCTCGCGAAGGTGGCGCTGACGGTTTGACCAGTTCAAGCTTCGCACAAACTCAGCGGGTGTCGATGTAGTCTTCGATCGCCTGAACGCGTTCGCCAGAAGCAGGATGCGTGGACAGCCAACCAGAGTCGGTTTCCTCGGCGTCTGGCAATGCGGCGAAAAACGCCAAAAGCCCTGCAGGGTCGTAGCCGGCCGCGTCGGCGAGCCTGATGCCAAAAGCGTCTGCGTCTCGCTCATGGGCGCGGGAATGCGAGAGGCTTAGGAGCACGCCGCCTTCGAGCAGAGCATCCTCTAAAATCGGACCGGTATCTCCCGCGATCAGAGCGACGAGCACATAGAAGCTTATGGAGCGGTAGAGTTGCCTGAGGCCGTGATCTTCCACAACATGACCGATCTCGTGCGCGAGCACTCCGGCGATCACGTCATCGTCGTCGAACATGGTCACCAATTGGTCCGTCATGACCACTGTCCCACCAGGGAGCGCGAAGGCGTTTGGGCCGATCAGGGGGGTTGAACGAAATTGAAGTTCGAAGCTCCGGTCCGCATCATCGGGATCGAGCTCGGCCAGCAGCGTTTCGAAGATGGCCTGGATCTCACCTCGGCGGTCAGCGGCGAGTTCCGTGGGCTCGGCAAAGGCTCTGTCCAGGCCCTCAAGCGACCCCTGATCCAGGACGTTTCTAAGCGGGTCTGGTGTGAGCGCCACCGCAAAATAGACCATTGCGGGCAAGGCGAAACGCCAAACCAAAAAAGCACCAATTAGTGCCGCTATGACGAACCCAATGAGGCGATGCCCGAAGCGTTCGGACCG
>JBCCKB010000049.1:0-13637 GCA_039027595.1 Pseudomonadota bacterium
GAGGCATTCCTTCTTCGTCAGCCACCCTGAACGCGATGTTCAGCACACCCTCTTGCGCGTCCGTCAGCTCTAGGAGCCGCGCCAGAAGAAGCGGCCCCATCTCGGCAACCGTGGTTCGCACCGGGTGCCCTTCTTCGCCAAAAAGATCCCAGAAAGTCACTGGAAACGCGCTGTAGGCATACTCTGGGAAGCCGATTTTCTGGGCCCGACTGGTAAAAGCGCCGTGGAGCTTAAAGTCCTCGCGACCGGCCTTGGCGAGCCCGGACAGATCCCCCTTAACATCCGCGAGAAACACCGGCACCCCCTGGGCGGAAAAGCTCTCTGCTAGGATCTGCAGGGTCACGGTTTTTCCGGTTCCAGTTGCTCCAGCGATCAGCCCGTGGCGGTTTGCGTATTTCAACAAAAGCCCTTGGGCTTCGACGTAGTTCTCTCCGCCACCACCGACGAAAATGCTCTGGCTTGTCACGCGTTCTCTCCCGTTCCCCACTGATCTTTGCCACGACAATAACTTGGTAACCTTTTTGATCCATAGTGCTTCGTGTCGGGTCCGTGTGTTTGGATCCGGCGACTTCCTCCCTGTTAGACTGGCCGCGCGTGTCAAATCGAGCGGCCTTTTTTTTGTCCAACACCATGGAGATAGAGCGCGTTCTTGCAGTGAGTTGCCATGGGGACATTCCCGGTTGACGCATTCCGGCAAACGCACTAGCGTTCCGCGCAATAACTAAGTCGGCCCGTCCGGCAGGGAGAAAGCTAAGCGAAAAGGGGTCCTTCGGGGCCCTTTTTCTATCGGACTACGTCTTCATTTCTGTCGGCCGTGGATCGCCGGGCGTCCGCCTCGCTCAAAATATCGGGCCTGACATGGCGCGGCATGGATGTTATTGCGCCCCACACCGGCAAAGAACCGGACTGGCCAATAGACCAATGAGGTGAACGATGCAGTCGAAACCCATAGTCGTTGCTTTGACGGCGACCATCTTGGGCCTTCCCTCGGCTTTCGCCCAAGACAACACGACCACTGCGCCGGAGAGCGCTGAAGAGGCGGTCACTCCAACGCCGGGCGAGACGTATCTCGCGGAAGAACATGGCGCTTGGGAGCTTCGCTGCATGGCCGTGGAAGAGGGGCCAGAGCCCTGCCAACTCTACCAAGTGCTAAACGATGAGGGCGGGGGCGCGGTGGCCGAGATTGTGGTCTTCCCGTTGCCAGATGGCGAAGAGGCGGCTGCCGGAGCCATTGTAACGACGCCTCTCGAGACGCTTTTGACCGAGCAGGTCGCTATCTCCGTTGATGGCAATGACGGGCGGCTTTATCCGTTTAGCTTTTGCGCCGAGCAGGGCTGTGTTGCCCGGATTGGCTTGACGCCGGAGGATCTGAACGGTTTCAGGCGCGGTAACGAGGCTCGGGTCCGTATCGTCCCGGCCCGGGCCCCCGACCGCGAAGTTATTCTCACCGCGTCACTCAGCGGGTTCACCGCAGGCTTCACCGCAATCGGAGTGCGATCGGGCAATTGATGCGACCGCCAAGCCTCAGACCTTGCGCAATGCAAGGACGGCGTTGAACCCACCGAATGCAAAGGCGTTTGTGAGGGCCACGGAGACATGTGCCTCACGGGCCTCGTTGGGTACCACGTCAAGCGCGCATTCCGGATCGGGCTCTTCATAGCCGATCGTGGGGGCGATCACCCCGTCACGCAGCGCCATGATGCACGCAAAGAGCTCGACCGCGCCGGTCCCGCCGATCAAGTGGCCATGCATGGATTTGGTCGACGAGATCATCAAGCGGTCCGCCTGGCGGCCAAAAACAGCTGCGACTGCCGCGCATTCGGTCTTGTCGTTCGCGGCCGTTCCTGTCCCGTGGGCATTGATGTAGCCCACGTCTTCCGGGTTGAGCCGCGCATCCTTGAGCGCGCCCTCCATTGCACGTGAGGCGCCTTGCTTTGAGGGCATTACGATATCAGACGCGTCCGCGGTCATGGAAAAGCCGATGACTTCGGCAAGGATCTCCGCGCCGCGGGCCCGGGCGTGCTCCATGTCTTCAAAGACGAAGACGCCGGCTCCTTCCCCCTGAACCATTCCCGACCGGGTCGCGCTGAATGGCCGACAGGTATCCTTCGACATAACGCGGAGGCCCTCCCAGGCCTTCACACCGCCAAAGCACAGCATTGACTCGGACCCGCCCGTGACCATCACGCTTGCGGCACCACTCCGGATCAGCCAAAACGCCTGCCCCATCGCATGGTTCGAACTTGCACAGGCCGTAGCCACGGTGAATGACGGCCCCTTGAGGTTCCACTCCATCGAAACGTGGCTTGCCGCAGCGTTGTTCATTAGCTTAGGCACGATGAAGGGGTGGACCCGGTTTTTCCCTTCCTCGTAGACCGCGCGGTAGTTCTCGTCTTGGGTGTTGAGACCGCCGCCCGAGGTACCGAGAACCACGCCCGTCTCGGCGGCGAGGCTGCCGGAAAATTCGAGCCCCGACTGCACGATGGCCTGCCGAGCCGCCAGAAGCGTGAATTGCGTAAAGCGGTCATAGAGCGATTGCTGTTGGCGATTAAAGTGAACCTCCGGGTCGTAGCCACGGACCTGACCGCCAATCCGGATCGACAGCCGTTCTACGTCGCGGATATCGAGTTCGCCGATCGCACATGTCCCCGCGCGCATTGCAGACAGCGTATCCGTAACCGAGTGACCAAGCGGGTTGATTGTCCCGGCACCGGTAATGACAACGCGTTTCACGCGCGCTGGGTCGCGACAAGGCTCTCAACAGCGGCGACAATGGACGCCACCGAGGAGATATCAAAATCGGACTTTTGGGGTTCGTTTGCGTTGAACGGCACCTGAACGTCAAAGGCTTCCTCAATCGCGAAGATGCACTCGACAAGGCCCATGGAGTCGATGCCAAGATCGTCCAGGCTCTGATCCAGCGTCACATCCGATGGTTCGAGGACCGCCTGCTCGGCGATTATGGACACGACCGTTTCACTAATTTTGTCTGCCATCTTTGCCCCGCCTGCCCGCTTTTGGCGGCTGATTTAGTCGCTCTCATCCCGCATTGAAACTGATTTCTGCAACTCCTTGACGTCACGGTAAAGCCGCGGCAAGCGCCGGATGTTCTTCGAAGCCTCGATTTGCTGGTCCATTCTGAGTGCCGGATGCCCAAGGATCGCCCTGCCGGCGGGCACGTTTGTCAGGATGACCGTTGCGCCGCCAGCGACCACGTCGTCTCCAATGCGCGTATTGTCGGAGACCCCAACTTGGCCACCGAGCACCACGCGGTCGCCCATCTGGACCGAGCCGGCCAGGCCAACCTGGCCGCACAAAAGGCAATCCTGGCCGATCTCACAATTATGTCCAATCTGAACAAGGTTGTCGATCTTGGTGCCCCGTCCGATCCGAGTGGCCCGGATTGTGCCCCGGTCAATGCACGTGGCGGACCCGACCTCCACATCATCACCGATCACGACGGTTCCCAATGAGTGAATGCGCGTCCAGCTTTGCGCACGACGGGTCTCCGATGTACCAAGCGAGCCGCGCGCCTCTTCGACATTCGACGCCTCGGGCGTCACGAAAGCAAATCCGTCACCACCAATAATCGCGTTGGGATGGGCGATAAAGCCTGCCCCGATCTCAACCTTTGCCCCGATGCGCGCGCCATCGAGTATCGTGGCACTTGCTCCAATCCGTGTGCTTCCACCAATCGACACATGGGCGCCAATTCGCGCTCCTGTCCCAATCTCGACCCCAGCGCCAATCACTGTGAACGGTCCGATCGCGGCGCCATCTCCGATCTTCGCGGATCCGTCAATCACGGCGGTGGCGTGCACACCCGGTGAAATGCCCGGACCTGGGTCAAATAACTTGGTCACGCCCGACATCGCATAGCGCGGACGGGGCACGACGATGGCAGCCACGAGGCCGAGCGCCCGCCAATCCGCGCCCTCCCATACGATGGCCGCACGCGCGTCGCCACCCTTGAGACCATCAGCGTACTCTGGCTTGAGCGCCAGTGCCAGATCGTCGACGCGGGCGTCGGCAGGTTCGGAAACGCCTGCGACGCGCATGTCCCCATCGCCGAACAGAGTGGCATCGAGCGCTCGTGCAATATCGCTGACCGAATATTCCATTGTCGCCCCGTCGTTTCGAGGGGCCGACGCAAGGGCGCCCGCCACCTCTTCAACCCTATGGGCGGCAGGGTTAGCCTCGAACGGCGCGGAGTGCCACCCCCGCCTGTTCTAGCGCGGCCCAAACCTTGGCGTCCCGCCCGTAGATGTCGCTCCGGAACTGGGTTCGACCCTTGGGTTCCGTAAACGCCGTACGGTAGTCGAGATGCACCGGCACACTTTCATCCAGGGGAACGATCGTCTGCTGTCCGCTCGCCAAGATCCGCTGGAAGTAGGGCTCGGGGTTCGACATCTGGCGCCGCAGCAGAACATACGCGAAGTCATGCGGATCAAAGAGCCGGATGCAGCCCGCCGAGAACATCCGAATATCACGCTGGAAGAGGTGCCGCTCTGGCGTGTCATGCAAATAGATTGCATGGGGGTTCGGAAACATGAACTTCACCGTCCCCAGCGCGTTTTCGCGCCCCGGAGGCTGACGGACGGTGAAAGGGAATGTTTCTTCGGTATACTGCGCGAAATCCACTTCGTCCCGCGAAACCAGCCTGCCATTGATGTCAGTCAGCTCGAGATAGCGCGCGGCGTAGCGGTCTTCCTGGAGCTTGGGCAGATAGTCGCGGCCGAGGATTGAGCGCGGCACCGTCCAGTCCGGGTTTATTTCCATGTACTCCATGTTGTCGGAGAATTCCGGCGTCCGCTTCTCGAAGAGCCCGGATCCGACGACCGACTTGGTTTCGAACGTGACCTTCCCTTTGTCGAAAAGACGCGTTCGAAAATCTGGCAAGTTCACATACACATGCCGGTCACCGCGACCACGCGGGTCGTTCATCCAGCGCTCTCGCTCCATGGCCACGTGGATCGTTGCCAACCGCCATTCCGCAGAGGCATTTATAGCCTTAAGGGTGGCCGGTCCTGCGACGCCATCGGGCCTTAGCCCGTGCTCATGCTGGAACGTGGCGAGCGCGCGCATCAAACGATCGTCAAATACAGCAGACGAATTGCGCTTCAGATAGCCCATGCGGATGAGCCGATTCCGCAAGGCAACGACGGCTTCACTGGATTGGCCGCGTTCGAGCTTCTTAGCCCGGACCTCGCCGCCCCAACCGCCCTTGCCGACCACCCGCTCCATATCAAGCTTGGCCTTCATCAAGCGTGTGTACTCGTCGGTCTGCGGAGGCAGTGCGCGAATGAAGGCCCGGGGCGTAGACTTTGAAAACGCATTCAAAAGTCCGTCACGCGGACGGTACGGAACCTTTCGGACCATTTGCTCGTCAATCCGACGCGGGCTCGTCATTCCGGTTTGGACGTCACGGGCGTATTGCAGGAAAAGCCGGCTCATCTCGACTTCGAAGACACCCAAGTCACGCGCGCGTCTCAGGCGGCGGACATTCGTTTCTATCACGGCAGGGTCGTAGCGCGCGCGGGGCAAGCCATGCTCGGCCGCTTTTGCCACGGCGTCGATCAGGTGCTGTCGGCGCGCCTTGTCCCGCCCGCCCTTGCCGGTCCAAATACCGGCGTACCCAGTGTGCTTGTAAAAAGTTGCGATGTCGCGGTCGCGCGCAGCCGCTTCCGCAACGGCCTGCTTGAACGCGGTGCCCTGCGCCTGGGCAAATGTTGGCAGCGAAGCGACCGCAGCAGACGCGGCCAATCCCGACAATACCTCGCGACGCGAGAAGTCACTCATTCAATTGATCCTCACACGATTGGCCCCCGCTCACTCTATACGACAGGATCGCGTGCTAACATAAGCTTATCTCCTCACATTTTCGGGAAGCTTTTCAACCGATGTAACTCGAATGCAACGCGAAAGGCCACTTGAGCGCGCTGGAGCACCCTGTGGATAAGTTCGGCAACTTTCTGCCGACAAGGTGTCGCATCTCGACCACTTTAACCAAAAAGGTTGGAGAGCAGAACCAAGTGTGGGATAAGTCCGACGCGCCTGGGGATGAGGCAGCAAACCCGACGTGGCTCGGCCACACGCGGGGGTAACGACGGGACGCAAGACGGGACTCATGAAAGTGACCAACTCGACCGCCCTCTCCAGGCGCGGGCTATTGACGGCATTTGCGGCGACAGTGGTCTTGGCGGCCCCGCGACAGACAAATGCATTCGGCTTCGGTAAGCGCTCGGGAGACATTCGGCGCCTTAAAATGCACTCAGGCAGAACCGGCGAGAGCATTGATACCATTTACTGGATCGAAGGCGAATACATCCCCGAGGCCATGGCCGAGATCAATCATTTCATGCGCGATTGGCGAAATGACAAAGTCATTTCGATTGACAACCGGGCGATTGACGTTTGGGCGGCGGCGCACGCGCTGATGGACACCGACGAGCCCTACATGATGTTGTCCGGCTACCGGTCCCCGGAAACCAATCAGATGCTGCGATCCCGATCTCGGTCGGTTGCTCGCAACTCGCTGCACATGAAGGGTCAAGCGGCCGATTTACGGCTCCAGAGCAGATCGGTTGGACAATTGGCGCGTGCCGCGGCGGCCTGCCACGGCGGCGGTGTAGGGAAGTACTCCCGTTCGAACTTCGTACATATGGACTGCGGCCCGATCCGCGTTTGGGGACGCTAAACTCCCGATTTTGAGCGGCAAGGCGTGCCGCATCAGGCGGCATGGGTTGCTTTGGACTACTTCAGCGCAACGGGTCTCCTCGGCTGCGAGCCATGTGATCGCTGAGAGGCAAAAAGCCGGGGGAGATCAGAAGCGGCTGGAACTTCGCTCCAATTCGTCTGATCATGCAGATCCCGTTTGCGAGAAAGGACTGAACCGGTGCGAGTACATTTAGCCGCAGCGCGTCTCGTCCTAGTTAGTGTTCTTTCTTTCCTTGCTGTCCCCGGCTTCACCCAGGATGTTGGCGTTGCGATCCCAGTGGCGAGAGGCGCTGAGATAGAGCGGCCGGCCGGAAGCGAGCGCCTTCGAACACGCACCGCGATCAGAAACGGCGACGCGATCGTCACCGACGGAACCGGCGTCGTTCAGCTTCTCTTCCTGGATGAGACCCGCGTTGTTCTTGGGCCCAATACGAGGTTCGAGATAGAAGATGTTTCGATAGGGTCTGGCGAGACGCCAAACTTCACGGTGGGCATCCTCGGAGGCGTGTTCAGGTTTTTGTCCGGGAAAACGCCGCGTTCGGCCTATGAGCTTCGCACACCGACGGCGACCATGGGCATCCGCGGCACCGTCTTCGATGTGGCGGTCGACACGGCTCGGCGGACGACCCGACTTGTCACCTTCGATGGTACGGTGAGGTTCTGTGGAGCACGCTGTGGCAATATCAGCGGTGGCTGCAGGATGGTGCGCACCGACGGATTTGGACGACTCCGCCCGCCCAAAGATAAGCGCGAGCGCGACGCGGTATTGAACACCCTCTTTCCGTTTATCTTGGATCAAGCCGCCTTAAGTGCGCGCTACCGAGCAAGAACCGAGCGCTGCGGGGACATTGATCCTCTGCTCATTCTGGCGCCGGTTCCATCGCAAGCCCCAGCGCGCCCCCGTTTGCAAGATCGGGAACGCCGCGGCGAGGGCGGCGAGAATTCTGGACGCAGCGGCGGTGGCGGCGGTGGCGGTGGCGGAACCGGTGGAGGCGACAGCGAGCCTGGAAAGGACGAACTGTGATCGCCTTGGGACCTGCGGTTTCGGACGTGTAAGCTGATGCGGCGGCCAGTCTTGTGGATCGGCCTAGTCCTAATCGCGGCGCTCACAGCACTTCGGCTGAGCGATCCGGCGCCCTTATCTGTAGTCCGGCTGGCATACTTCGATTGGCTCCAACGCATGGATCCACGCGAACCAGCGGCGCTTCCCGTGCGGGTGGTCGATATCAACGAGGCCTCGCTCGCCCAATTGGGGCAATGGCCCTGGTCGCGTGATCGGCTTGCGGATTTGACCGACAGGCTCGCGGAAGCCGGCGCGGCCGTGATCGCCTTTGATATGATCTTCGCCGAACCCGACCGGCTTTCGCCGGTCCGGTTCACGGAAGACCCCGCGCTTTCCAAGTTTCTGAACAGCTCCATAACTCCCGGCGATCTCCTGGCGCTAGACACAGACCGGAGCTTTGCCGAGGCGATCCGTTCTGCCCCAGTGGTGCTTGGGATAGCCCGGAGCGGCCGCCAAGATGATCCCCTGGCGACGCCCAAGTCCGGTGTCGTGCTGGTCGGCGATACCCCCGCAGAAGCGCTCCCGGAACTCGGCCCGACAACGTCACTGGTGCCGATGCTGGCAGAAGCCGCCCAAGGGATAGGGGCACTGAGCGTCGGACCAGACTCGAACGGAGCTGTAGCGCGCACGCTCCCGCTTCTCTGGACGTCGGGTGACGCCTTAGTTCCAAGCCTCGCCCTGGAAGTGCTCCGGGTCTACCTTGGCGAGGCCAATCTGACACTATGGCAGGCGGATGGAGTTCCAGGCACTGCCGGGAAAGTGAGTGTAGGGCCCCACGAAATCCCCGTTTCCCAAAACGGACGGCTTTGGCTTCGCGCGCGCCCCGAAGACCCCAGAAGCTATATTCCTGCCTATGAAGTTTTGACCGGGACAACACCTGCGGATCTGAAGGGCGCGGTGGTCCTCGTGGGAACTTCTGCAGCGGGATTGCTGGACCTGCGAACCACCGCTCTCGGCGAGACAGTTCCCGGTGTTGCTGTTCATGCCCAAGCCGTAGAGCAGATCCTTACGGGCGAGCACCTAATCCGGTCGGATTTCGCGGGCGCGGTGGAGCTTCTGCTTTTTGTTTCTGCGGGCCTCATCGTGGCAGCTTCGATGTCACTCTCGGGCCTGGTGACGGCCGTGATCACGGGTGGGTTGGCGACCGTTGCGATCGCTGGGACGAGTTGGGCCGGGTTTGCAAATGGCGGGCTCCTCTTGGACGCCACGTTCCCCCTTGCCGGGACTTTTCTGCTGTTTTCTGTCCTGGCGCTTTATCGGCTCTTTGTTACCGATCGCGAGGCTCGGATGATCCGGCGATCGTTCTCACACTACGTTGCGCCAGAAGTGCTTAGTGAGATCGAGCGTGGGGGGCACGAAGTCGCTCTCGGCGGGCGCAACAGGCCAGTGACGGTGATGTTCAGCGATATCCGGAATTTCACCCAACTCAGCGAAGCGCTCGACGCCGAGGGTGTTGTAACATTGTTAAACAGGATCTTTGCGGCCCTGTCAGATGAGATCATCACGCACCGGGGGACGATCGACAAGTACATTGGAGACAGCGTTATGGCGTTCTGGAACGCGCCCATACCTGTCGCCAAGCACGCTGAGAGCGCGTGCCATGCGGCGCTTGCCATGCGCAGCGCCCTCGAACGCGCGAACGCCGAACCCGGGGTCGCACAGGTCAGGATGGGGCTTGGACTTGCGACAGGCATCGCTTGCGTCGGCAACATCGGATCGCGCGAGCGTTTTAACTACACGGCGGTTGGTGTGACCGTGAATGTCGCTGCGCGTCTTGAGACGGCGTGCCGGTCGCTGGAATGCGATATTCTCGCGTCGAGCACTGTACGAGCCGCAGCACCGGATTTCGCCTGGCTGCCCGCTGGTTCGCTTGGGGCAAAGGGCGTTTCGGGGCGCCTGGATGCCTACGTTCTCGTTGGGGACCCTTCACTTGGCAGCACGCCGGCATTCAGCGAACTCTTGGAGGCCCATGAAAACCTGCTTCAGGCCCTGGCGAGCGGCCGTGATCCGGCATCGGACCTCAGTAAGACACGCGATCTGGCAAGAGGGTTCCCGGGGCTCACGCGTTTCTATGAACGTTTTCCAGACCGCGTTGGCGATTTTTGAACCAACGCCCATGGTTGCCTGCAGGAGCAGTCCCCTGGCACTGGGAAACGACAAACCAAGAATGGACGCACCACCAACCGGCTCTAGCCTTTGCTGCCGATGGCAGACTGCATCCAGCGGGGCGGCGTCTTTTCCAAGAATGCCGCGATCCCATGTCGCGCTTCCTCGGTTTCCCAAATGTCGGCAAGCCGTTGGACAGTGTCTTCGACAACCTCATCATCGATCCGGGGGCCAAGGGCACGCGCCAGCGCCTTGGCTGCGCCCACCGCTCCTGGCGCGACTGAGAGATAGGGCGCGACTTCTGCTTCAACGGCGGTATCGAGGTCGCCGCCAGCCGCTACGCGTGCCACAAGACCAAGGCGTTGGGCCTCGACTGCATCAAACCGGCGCGCGGACATAAAAATCTGGCGAGCACAGCCCTCACCTATTCGCGCCATGACGTAGGGTGAAATCGTCGCGGGGATCAGCCCAAGCCGCGTCTCGGAAAGGCTAAAGACAGCTCCGTCCTCGGCGATTACGATATCGCAAACCGACGCCAATCCAACACCTCCGCCAAACGCGCCCCCTTGGATGCGCCCGATCAGCGGTGTTGGCATTTCGTTCAAGGCTCCAAGCATTTCGGCCAGTCTGCGGGCTTCGGCAACTCGCGTCTCGCGGTTCGCCTCGACCTGGGCTTTCATCCACGTAAGATCTGCACCCGCACAGAAGACGTCTCCAGCACCAGACAAGACGATCGCGCGTGTTTCGAGCGCGGCGCCAAGGCTTGTAGCCATCTCCGTTAGCTCCGTGATGGCTTGGGAGGACAGCGCATTGCGCTTGCGCGGAATGTTGAGTCTGACGTAGGCGACGCCTCGTGCATCCTGCGTGATCTCGAGACATTCAAAGCTCATTCACCGCTCCTGAGGGTTTGCGCAAACTGCGCCGCAGACTGAAGCGCCACGGGATCAATTCCAGTTTCGTACCCTTCCGCAGCCATAAGTGCCGCGACCGCCTCTGTCGCAACATTTCCTTTTGACCCAGGTGCAAAGGGGCACCCGCCCAACCCGCCCACAGCGGAATCAAAAACGCGAAGCCCGAACTCCAGGCTCGACTTAATGTTCTCTAGCGCCCGACCTCCAGTGTCGTGGTAGTGCCCCGCCAGGCGATGCGCGGGTAACTCTACCATCACCGCCTCGAGCATGCGTCCAATGCTCTTCGGCGTACCGGCACCGATCGTGTCCCCGAGGCTCACTTCGTAGCAGCCCATTGCGATGAGCCGCACCGCGACATCAACCACACGCTCGGGCGGTACGGGGCCGTCATAGGGGCAATCGGTCACACAGGAAACATAGCCTCGAACTGGGACGTCCGCCGCGCGTGCCGAGGCCATGACCGGTGCGAACCTTTCAAAACTCTCAGAGACGGAGCAGTTGATGTTTTTCTTGCTGAAGCCTTCCGACGCCGACGCAAATACCGCCACCTCGTCTGCACCCGCGGCCAATGCACGATCAAAGCCCTGGCGGTTCGGCGTGAGCGCCGCGTAGCGTCGTCCTGGCCTCCGGATGATCCCGGCCATGACTTCCGCGGCATCGGCCATCTGCGGCACCCATTTGGGGCTCACAAAGCTTGTGACCTCTATCCGCGTTAGGCCGGTGGCCGACAAGAGATCGACAAGGCGGATCTTTTCCGACGTAGGGATTTTTTGAGCCTCGTTCTGCAAACCGTCGCGGGGTCCGACTTCAAAGATCTGAACCCGCTCAGTCACCCTCGGGCTCCAGTACGACCAAAAGGGTGCCTTCGGACACCTGATCGCCGTTTGCCGCCAAGACCTCTGCCACCACCCCATCGCGGGGTGCGGAAAGGGTATGCTCCATCTTCATTGCTTCAAGGATGAGTAGAGCGCTTCCTGCCGAAACCACGTCACCCGGTACCGTCGATACTGCCTTCACGAGGCCAGGCATTGGCGCATGCAACCGATCACCACCCGCACCGTCCGTTTCGCCACCTGGCGCATGGGTCGGTCGCGTGAATTCATAGAGCACGTCATTCAGGTACAGCGCGAGGGACGTCTCCTCTCGATGGAATTCGACGCGGACGCATCGGCCGTCCTTTGTAGCTCGGCACAACCCTGGAGCTTCGGCCACCACGTCGAAGCGGATCAAACCGGTCTCCGTATCCACATCGCAACGCCCCGACCCATCCGAGAAGACGCGGTAGCTGAACTGCTCGTCGCCGCATTCGAGTGAGATGACATCCTCGGCCCACGTCCAATGACGCCAACTCCGCAGCCGCTCCCAAGGATCGTTACTATCAGGTGCGTCAGCAAGCCCGAGGCCCAGTATCGCCGCGAGCGCTTTGACCTCTTCCGACGGCGACGCGACCGCGGAGAGCTTCTCAAAATCCCGTCCGATCACGCCGGTGTCCACCCCGCCGGCACGGACCCCAGGATGACGTGAAAGCTCGTCTAGAAATGCAAGATTGGTGACCGTGCCCGACACTCGGCAGGAAGACAGCGCCGCAGACAACCTGCTTAGCGCGATGTCGCGGGTGGGCCCGTGGGTAATGATCTTGGCGATCATCGGGTCATACCAAGGGCTGATCTCATCGCCCTCGCGGACACCCGCATCGATCCTGAGCGGCGCGACCTCGAACTCTGCGGCAGGCGGAAACACGAGCCGCCGAAGCGATCCCGTTGATGGAAGAAAGCCCTTTGCGACGTCTTCCGCGTAAAGTCGCGCCTCAATGGCAGAGCCATCGATGGTGACCTCTTTTTGACCCAAGGGCAGCGGTTCGCCCGCCGCGACGCGAAGCTGCAACTCCACGAAGTCGAGCCCTGTGATGGCCTCAGAGACCGGGTGCTCAACTTGCAGTCGCGTGTTCATCTCCATGAACCAGAAACCGTCTTCGCTTAGGGGCGCAGAGCCGTCGGCGATGAACTCAACGGTCCCCGCCCCCTGGTAGCCGATCGCCTTGGCCGCCTCGACCGCCGCGCGGCCCATGGCCTTGCGGACCGCCTCGGGCATTCCGGGCGCCGGCGCCTCCTCGATGACCTTCTGGTGGCGACGTTGGAGCGAACAATCCCGTTCGAAGAGGTGGATGACGTTGCCGTGGGCATCACCAAAGACCTGAATCTCGATATGGCGAGGCGACGCAACAAATTTCTCGATGAGGCACGACGGGTCTCCGAAGCTCGCCTCCGCCTCGCGCCGGGCGCCCTCAAGGGCCGTCGCGAACCCGCCGGGCGTCTCCACAAGTCGCATCCCCTTGCCGCCGCCGCCCGCGCGCGCCTTGATGAGAACAGGGTAGCCGATTTTTTCGGCCTCGGAGGCGAGCAAAAGCGGATCTTGGCTCTCTCCATGATATCCGGGGACGACAGGAACACCGACTTGGGCCATGCGCCGTTTCGCGGTGTCCTTTAGCCCCATCGCTCGGATCGCCTCGGCCGGTGGTCCGATGAAGACGAGCCCAGCCGCCTCAACGGCTTCAACAAAATCGGGGTTTTCAGAGAGAAACCCGTAGCCCGGGTGGATCGCCTCCGCGCGCGCGGTCTTTGCCACCTCGATGATCTCATCGCCTTGCAGATAACTCTCCGAGACCGGAGCGGGCCCGATCCGAAAAGCCTCATCGGCCATCGTCACATGCTTGGCTCTGTGATCCGCATCGGAGTAAATCGCAACGCTTTTGACGCCGAGCCTTTTGGCGGTGCTGAAGACCCGGCATGCAATCTCGCCGCGATTGGCGACCAGGATCTTACTAAACATTCTTGGCGGCC
>JBCCKB010000050.1:0-13584 GCA_039027595.1 Pseudomonadota bacterium
CAATGGGCGAACCTGGCCCGATATCTCTCTGGCGGATAATCACTTTCTGACCGGATCAAACGGCCGAACTGGCGTCTTCGTCCCGGACGAACGGGCGCCTACATCACGTCGAAGTGGCCGCGCGATCTCCGTCGCGACCGGCTCGAGTCGTCCGATGGGCCGCTAAGCGTAACACCGAGTTCGCCTCAGTTGGGGGCGCCGGCGGGTGAATGCCGGACTAAAACAGTAGCCATCAGGGGCTCTCGGCTTCCCCAAGCTGTTCTGGGCTTTTTGCCCATCTTCGGTGGATCCAAAACCATTGATGCATGTGCTCGCGGACCTGTTTTTCCAGGCTATCGTTCAGCTCCTGGGTCATCTGCTCGGGCGCGGTATGCTCGATTGGCGCGTCAAGCACGACTTCAAAGCTTAGCCCATCGGGCTGTCGTATCCCGTAAATCGGCACGACGAGAGCACCATATCGGAGCGCCCATTCCGCCGCCGCCGGCGCGGTTGGCGCTGATTTTCCAAAGAATGTGAGTTTGGCGCCCTTGATTGTGTAGACATCAATCAACAAAGCAATGATGCCGCCACCGGCGAGGTGCTTCACAAATCCCAGCGTTCCTTTGCGGTCCGAGGCGAAGAGCGGCTCGCCAATCTCGCGCAGCGCTGCAACGTATCGGGAGTTGAACCAGCGGTTCCGCATGGGGCGGTAGAACCCAGCAAGCTGGTGGTCCCGAGCGTGAAGCACCGCTCGGGCGACAAGGTAGTTTCCAAAATGCGCGGTGACGAAGATCACCGGGCGTCCCGCGGCCCGGGCGGACAAAAAGGGCGCCAGTCCCGGACCCGATAGCGGTGTATCACGGGTACGCTCGACAAACTCTGCACCAGAGAAACTCTCGATCAGTGAGCGTCCGGCGTTGTCGGGGACGGCGCGTTGCAGGCGACGGACTTCGTCATTTGATAACTCCGGGCAGACATGGGCAAGGTTGAGCGCAATACGACGATGCCAGCCAGCAATTGGTGCGATCCAACGCGCAGTCACATGGCCGACAAAACGCACGCGACGCTCGTAAGGGAGCTTCAGGGCAATCCAAAGCAACAGCCGGATCGGCAAGTATTGCATGAACGCGCGCCAGTCGCCGTCAGACTTCCCCATCCTGCCTCGCCTGCCGCTCCTCCGGAGCATATGGATATCCGGCGCGCCCACGGAGCTCAAGGTGACGTCTGGTTTGCCACGGGGTCCGGCACTTGCAGCTCAACGCCGCGCGTGATCCCAAGCCATCGCCCCTGTGCAGGCATCGACAAGATCTACGGGTGTAGACCGCGTCTGGCGCGCTGGAACTCAGGTTCTCTTGCGTCGGCGCTCTTCACTCTCCATGCCGTGGGGCCCGTCCCCAGGGTGAGAAGCCTCCGTTGGTCTGCTCTAGGGGCATTCTTTGGGGTTGGCGTATCAGCTGCGTTCGCGCGGGGCCGCGCGGTTCAACATGGACGCATGCCTTGCGAACGGGGAGCGTGTGGAGACGCAGGGCACGCGCGCAGAAGTACGCGAAGAGGATTGATCCAGGGGGCATCGCGCGTGGGCGCGGTTCATTTACCCGGCGGGCGAATTTTCTTTCCGGTGATGCCTCGCCACGTTTCGTCGTGCGAGCCCTCCGGTGCATAGACCGGGCTCGCACGAGAGTACATCCGCCAAACTGCTCGCCCTTTCGCTAAGGGGGCTTGATCGCCTAGGGCGCGCCTTGAGGATCTACCCCGCGGCGAACGGGAGCAGGCAACACATGGCAGCGTTCTGATACTGGCTGTGCTCAAGCGCCGCGTGGCCCACGGACGTGTCCTTAGTCTTCCGGCGCCACGAGGTAGATCTCACCGTTTGCCTCGAGTTCACGGATTGCCGTGACGACTTCGCCCATGGCCTCTTCGCCCACCTCTTCTTCGACGGCTCCGAGGTCCTCGATCTCGCCCTTGAGCGATTCCGCCATCCGCTGTGACAGCCCGCCGAGCAGGAATTCCGCGGCCTCCTTGAGATCGCCCAGCAACGAGGCGGCGAGCGCTTTGATCAAGACATCCTGATCCACTTGGCGCACGACCTTTGGAATGTCGCGCGGATCTATCCGTTCGGGAATATTGCCGAAAGTGAAGATTGCGCGCCGGACTTCTTCGGCAAAGCCCTTGTCGGTTTCGTCCAGACCCTCAAGCACGGTATTGCGCGTAGCGGCTCGGGAGTAGTTTAGGATCGCGCCCACGCGCTCCACCGGGCCCTCGTCGAATGCACGCGGAGGTTGGATCGCGAGCATCCCGGCAAGAGCCTTGCCGACGCGTTTTGTCACATCCGGCGTCACGGCGGACGTGAGCGAGATCGCATAGGTGATTTTCCGCGCGCGTTCCCCCGGCATCAACCCGAGCAGTTCGGCCGCTTTCGCCACCGAGAGCTTCGAGAGGATCACGGCGGCCACCTCTAGGCTTTCGTTTTCGATGATTTGCAGAAGCTCCTCGGCGTCCTTCTCGCCAATCCGCTCCCATGGATCTCCGATTTGAGTGGTTCCGGTTTGCGCGCGAAGACGCTGAGCAAGACCGGTTGAGAGGGAATTGCCAAGAAGGTCTAGGGCGCGCTTGAGCCCACTTGCCCCCGAAAGCCCGGTTTTCTTGAGCTTCTCGGCAAATTCGATTTTGACCGCAGCGACCACCGGGTCTTCGACGTGACCAAGGCTGCCAATCTCGCGGATCAACCGCATTTGCAACTCTTCCGGCAGTTGCTCGAGATTAAGTTCCGCGCCCTCTTGCACCAGCGCCTGCACAAGGATTGCTGCCTTTTGAAGCCCGGAGAGATGATCGATCGGTGCGATCTCGATCTCACCTCCAAGCCCACCCCCTCCGAATGGATCGTCAAAGGACGAGCCGTCTAGGCTGGGAAGCCCCGACATGGGAAGAGGCGTCATTGCATCCATTCTTTGCCCGCCATAACTGCGAGCCACGGTCATGCCACGGGCGTCGTTAACGCAAGGTTTTTGGGACCGCGTTAGTAGCTGTATCCCGACCGGGTCTCGATCGCTTGGCGTAGGGTGAACTCGGCCAAGGACTGCCTCCCGCCGCGGGCGCGGATCTCCGACAACTGCGCCGAGGCCAGAGATATTTTTCCTTCCGATACATAGACTTGGCCGAGATACGAGCGCGCTAGAAGATTGTCGGGGTCTCTCGCGAGTGCATCGGTGAAGTAGGCATTGCTTTTCTTGACATCGCCCAAGCCCCAGTGCGCAAAGGCGAGGATGGCCAAGACCGGGCCGTCCTGCTGATCGGACACGGCTCCAAGAACCGCGACGGCATCGGCATAGGCGCCGGAATGGGCGAATTCACGGGCGACGACCAATAGTTGAGCATCGGTGAGTCGGCTTTTCTCGGGCGCGACGCAGGCCTGCGACATCTCTTCCCAGAATGTGCCCGCGGTGCACGCGCGCGCTGTGTCCGCTCCCCCACCACCCGGAAGCGCCAGGTTGGCGAGGAGCAAGACGGCGCCCCCACCCAGCGGATTTGATGCGCGTTTCAGTCGCAGGAGCTTCATCGGGTTGTGCCGCGACCAATTAAACGCACGGGCACATCCCGAACAACCAGCTGGAGATTTGAGATTATTAAATGATCTCAGGGCTGTACAGGGTTTAGCTTGTCTTCGCGACGCAGGCCCGTTCTTGCGCATCCCAGACCGTTCCATCGGCGCAGGAGATGCTCGCTTCTTGCTGGCCGTAGCCAAAACAACCCGCTGCCGCGATCCCGGGCGCCACGCTGAAGAGGAGAACTGTGAAAAGCGTCTTGGTCTTGGTCATCGATCGTCCTTTCAAAATGTCCGTAGAAAGAAACGTAGCAGAGAACCAAAGGACGTCAAAATCGAGATTGCATTCCCTTCAATACACGCTATGGTTGTTTTAACCTTAATCGGATGTAAAGGGTAGGGGGCGTTGATGGTGTCGGCTTTCTGCTGTCTGAGGAGATCAGGTCGCATGGAAATTGACGCCGCCACGGCCTCCCTTTTGGGAGGCACGATCGGCCCCTTCCTTGCATGCGTTCTTGTTGGTGTTCCTGTCCTGGTTGGGCTCTTTTGCCTTGTAGGAGTGGCCGTATTGGCTGACCTAAACCAGACGATCAGGGCGGTGCACCAGCGGGATACCCCTGCCCGGTAGTTCCTCACCGGGCATCCCCCCGCGGCTCGGCCAATGCACCCCAAAGTGGCCGGGCCGCACCCTTCACACGAGCTTAGGCCTGCGCGGGACCACCGAAGACCCGAGCAAAGATCTCGTCGACCCGCTTGGTATGGTAGGCAAGATCGAAGGCCGCTCCAATCTGCTCCGCGCTCAAGGCTCGGGTGACGTCCGTGTCGCCCAAAAGTTCGGTCTGGAAGTCGGCGCCCGCCTCCCAGACCTTCATGGCGTTCCGCTGCACCAGCCGGTACGCCTCCTCGCGGCTCACGCCTGCTTGCGTGAGGGCCAGAAGCACACGCTGTGAGTGTACGAGGCCGCGGAACCTGTCGAGATTGGCGCGCATGCGTTCGGGGTAGACGACAAGCTTCGCGACGACACCGGTTAGACGCGCCAGCGCGAAATCGAGCGTAATCGTCGCATCGGGCCCGATCATCCGCTCCACCGAGGAGTGCGAAATATCTCGCTCGTGCCACAGGGCAACATTCTCCAGCGCCGGTACGACCGCCGACCGCACCAGGCGTGCCAGTCCCGTCAGGTTCTCGGTCAGCACCGGATTGCGTTTATGCGGCATAGCCGAGGAGCCTTTCTGCCCCTTCGAGAAAAATTCCTCGGCTTCGAGGACCTCGGTTCGTTGCATGTGGCGGATTTCGATGGCGATGTTCTCGATCGAGCTGGCGATGACACCCAAGGTCGCGAAAAACGCCGCGTGCCGGTCGCGGGGGATGACCTGGGTTGAGATTGGCTCGGGCGTAAGCCCCAGTTGCGCGCAGACATGGGCCTCGATGGCGGGGTCGATATTGGCGAATGTGCCCACCGCCCCCGAGATCGCGCCGGTTGCGATTTCCGCCCGCGCAGTCTCCATTCGCGCCAAGTTGCGGTCCATCTCGGCGTAAAAGCGCGCGAAGGTCAGCCCCATTGTGGTGGGCTCGGCATGAATCCCGTGGCTGCGGCCAATCCGTACCGTATCCTTGTGTTCGTAGGCGCGGGTCTTCAGCGCGGACAACAGCGCCTTGAGATCGGTGATCAAGATATCGGCGGCGCGGGTGAGCTGAATGTTAAAACAGGTGTCGAGAACATCTGACGAGGTCATCCCTTGATGGACGAAGCGGGCCTCGTCATTGCCGATAATCTCGGCGAGATGGGTCAGAAACGCGATCACGTCATGCTTGGTCACGGCTTCGATTTCGTCGATGCGGGCCACATCGAATTTGGCATCCTTGGCGCGCCAGACCGCTTCGGCGTTCGCGCGCGGGATCACGCCCAGGTCCGCCATGGCATCGCAGGCATGGGCTTCGATCTCGTACCAGATCCGGAACTTCGTCTCGGGGGACCAGACACCGACCATCTCGGGGCGGGAATAACGGGGGATCATGGAGGTACTCCTTGGTGGCGGGGCCGTCCTAGTCTCCTCACCCGTCCTCGGCAAGGCGTTGCGGCCGATGCCGCCCAGCGCTAGGCCTGTATTGCATGGGGTATCTCGCGCAGTTCAAGGGCCACTGGCGGCTCCACAGGGTCATCGAGGACCACCGCGCGGGCACGCGGCTGATTTTCGAGGGTGACGTGTCAATGTTCGACGATGGCGAGGGGCTGACTTATCGTGAAAGCGGGCGCTGGGCCCGGGCGGACTGGGGCGGGCTCGCGGCCACGCGAACCCTATTGTGGCGCGAAGACCCCAGGGGAATTGGTGTCTTTTTCGGGGATGGACGGCCCTTCCATGTCTTCGAGGTTGTTCGGGACGGTGTTTCGGCGAGTGGACACGACTGCGCGCCCGACCGCTACGACGTGATTTATCGGTTTCACCTGCCGATGCTTTGGGAGGCTGACTGGCGCGCGACGGGGCCTAGGAAGGACTACGTGTCGCGCACCCGATATGACCGTCGCACCGAGGCCGGGTGAACGCCCCTTGCGGTGCCTCGGGTGATCGGGGAATAAGGAGGTAAGGCGTAACCACGAAGGAGCACACTGGAATGGCCGTGACCATGAATGATGAGGTGCTGAGCGAGGCGTTTGGCCCCACCGATGGCCTAGGGCTTTGGGTGAAGCGAGGCCTGCTTTTCGTGCTCGGTATCGCGGCCTTGGCCCTGGCCGCCAAGATCAAGATCCCGATGTGGCCCGTCCCGGTGACCCTGGGAACCTTTGCCGTTCTGACCGTCGGCGCCGCCTATGGCCCACGGTTGGGGTTGGCGACGATCCTGGGCTACATGGCTGTCGGCGCGCTGGGATTTGATGTGTTCGCAAGTTCCAGCGCCGAGGCGAACGGACTAAGCTATATGATGGGCGGAACGGGCGGCTATCTTCTCGGCTACGTGCTCGCCACACTCGCGCTGGGCCTTGCCGCGCGGCGCGGGCTTGACCGGAGTGTCACCGGCATGGCCCTGGCGCTTCTCGTTGGAAATGTTCTGATCTATGTCCCGGGGCTCCTCTGGCTCGGTCAGCTTTATGGCTGGGACCAACCGATCCTTGAGTGGGGCCTGACACCGTTTTTGTTGGGCGATGCCTTGAAGCTTGTTCTGGCCGCGCTTCTTGTTCCGGCGGTTTGGAAGATGGTGGGCACCGCGCGCGGGTAGCGGTGCCGTGGGATGGGCTGGATCTAAAATGAGAGGCGCGCCGTGGCGCGCCTCGCGCCATTCTTGGGGGCCATTTGTCATACGGTCGGGCGCTTCAGGATCACGGGTAAATGCTGCCCCGGCGCCCAGGTGCCGCGCTGACCTATGCCGGTTCGGCCGTCTCGGTCTCCAGAACCGTTTCGATCGTCGAGGAGCGTTCGAGCGTCCGGTGAACCGGGCATTTGTCGGCGATCTCCAGAAGCCGCCTTCGCTGGTCGGCGTCCAGCGCGCCTTGGAGCGAAATCGCGCGCCTGAACGTGTCGATCTTTTCGATTGCCTGGGCCCCGGCGTCCTGGGCATGGACCTTGTCATGAGTGACATCGACCCGGACATGGGCAAGTGGCCAGTCCTTGCGGCGCGCATACATTCGGATCGTCATCGATGTGCAGGCCCCCAGCGCCGCAGATAGGAGCCCATAGGGCGAGAGACCTTTGTTGGTGCCGCCATAGGCAAGCGGTTCATCGGCGACAACATGGTGGCTCGCGCCAGACGTGATATCTTGAAGAAATCCCCCGGGATCTGCTTCCGACGTGCGAACCACGCCTTCGGGCGCGCCAACGGGTGGCGCGGGTTGCTTCAGCGCGAGATACCGCGCTGACCAAGCCGCGATCACAGAGGCGGCGTATTCGGCGTCCTCGGCGCGGGTGATCAAGTGATCCGCGTCGTCGAGCGTGACAAAGCTCTTGGGGTGCTTGGCGGCGGCGAAGATCTGAGTTGCGTTCTCGATGCCCACAATCGCGTCTCTTGGCGCGTGGAGGATGAGAAGGGCGCGGTTCATCGTGCGGATCGCAGGGGCGAGGGTTTCGGCGGCGACATCGTCGAGAAACTCGCGCCGGATCGTGAAGGGGCGCCCCCCCAGAAACACCTCCGCGGCGCCCTGCTTCCGGATCGTGTCGATGGCCGGCCCGAAATTGTGGGTCACGTGCTCCGGATCAAATGGCGCGCCAATGGTGACGACCGCCCGCGCGCTCTCAATTTCGGGGGCGGCCCGGAGAACCGCCGCGCCACCCAGGGAGTGGCCGATCAACAGCCCAGGCGCCATGCCTCTCGCGCGCAATGCGGCGGCCGCGGCCCTAAGATCGCCCACATTTGATGTGAAGGACGTGTTTTCAAACTCTCCGTCCGAATGACCCAGCCCAGTGAAATCAAAGCGCAAGACCGCGATTCCCATCGCAGCCAACCGCGCCGCGATGCGCCGGGCAGCGGGAATATCCTTAGAGCATGTGAAGCAATGCGCGAAAAGCGCGGTGGCAAGATGCGGACCATCCGGCAAGTCGAGGCGAGCGGCGAGGGTATGGCCTTGGTGGCCCTTGAATGTGACGTGTTCTGTCGGCATGGAGGCATCATCCTGTGAGCGAGACTAAAGAGTGGTTCCGGTCCATGTCGGTTACAAGTCCCGATGCTGTCCATCACCCGAAGGTGAGCCGTCGTGACGCCGGCCATGGGAGCGGCGCCCTCAAACGGGCGCTTGGGACCATGTCGGCCGGCATCGCGCTCTGCCTAGTTCTCGGATTTCTCGGCGTAGTCCATCCTGCAGGTGATAGCTTCGCCGCCTTTCGCGGGGGATTCGCGGCAGTTGGCCTTGGAACGGGGATTGGCTTTTGCCTTTTTGGCGCTTGGAAACGGGCACTGGCAAGCGTTGCGCTTCCGGCCGCGGCGATCCTAAGCCTTGTCCCGCACTGGGCGGTTCCGGTTGGCAGTCCCGGCGCGCTCGCGATCTATCAGAAGAACCTCCATTATCAGACGTCGGACGTCTCCGGCATCGCGGAGGATATTTTGGCAAGCGGAGCGGACATCGTGGCGCTTCAGGAGGTGCATTGGCGGACCGCACCGATCATTGCGGCTTTGTCGGACGCCTATCCGTGGCGCGCCGTATGCCCGTTTCATCTTAAGGCCGGGGGCGTGGCGCTTTTGAGCAGACACCCCTTTGCCGATGGCGGGGCAACCTGTTCACTGCAGCCAGGCATGGTCTCTGCGCGCATCGAAACCCCGGCCGGACCGGTGACGGCGGCATCGGTACATTTCCGCTGGCCATGGCCCCACAGCCAGGCGGATCAAGCGCGCGGAATCGCCGCCGAGCTCGCGGATTTGGAGGGGCCGGTCGTGGTGGCGGGCGATTTCAACATGGTGCGCTGGTCCGCCACGGTCGACAGCATCGCCCGGGCCGCGCGGTCGGAGCCTGTGGGCCCCGCGGCCGTGACTCTGCCGTTCTTGTCCTTGCCCTTTGCTGGCGTCTCAATCGACCATGTCCTGGCGCCGGGCGGTCACGGGACGGTTGAGCTTCGTCCGCGCCTCGGCTCGGATCATCGGGGTCTTTTGGCCCGGGTCGCGCTGCCATAGTCCGCGCGTTCCGACGCGGCGGGCGCCGATCGGTAACAAGGGTTCGCAGATATTTTTGGCGCTCTCGCCGCATCGCCTCGGAGGCCCACGTGCTTCGTCCGGGAGGCTAATGCCCCATGAGCGCGGGGTCGAACGGGTAGTGCGTGAGAAGTTCGTGACCGGTTTCGGTGATGAGGACCTGGTCTTCAAGCTTGATTGAAAAGTCGCCGCCATCGTCGCCGATGAGCGCCTCGACGCAAAGCACCATGCCCGGCTCGAGCGCGTAATCATAGGCGCCGTCGACGGCCTTTTCGGGATACGCCACAAGCGGCCATTCATCGCAAAGCCCAACCCCATGGGCCAGGCAGCTATATTGGCGGGCTTTATAGCGCGGCTCGAGGCGGTGACTTTGCTCGATGAGTTCGGGGATTGTCAGTCCAGGTCTCAGGAGAGCCATGTTTTCCTGGATATGCTCATGGCCATGCCGCATGGCATAGATCATGTCCTCTCTCGGAGGTTCCGGGCCAATCCACCAGGTGCGGCTAATGTCGACGCAAATGCCGTAGGAGCCGATCAGATCTGTGTCGAAGGCAAGGATCTCGTTTTCCTGGACCTCTCGCGGGCCACACTCCTGGAACCACGGATTGGTGCGCGGGCCCGAGGCCAGCAGCCGCGTCTCAATCCATTCGCCGCCCCGGCGGATGTTTTCCGCGTGCAGCACGGCCCAGACGTCATTCTCTGTGATCCCGCCCTTTGGAACCTCGGTCCGCGCGAAGGTCTCCATGGCAGCGCACGCGGCCTCGCACGCATTCACCGCGCAGCGCATCGCGAGAATCTCGTCGGGGCCTTTGACGCTGCGGGCCTTTTCAGTGACCTCCTCGCCCGGCACGATCTCGAAACCCTCGGCTTCGAGTGCCCAATGCGCATGAAGCATGGGCTTGTCGACGGCGAGGCGCGTTTCGCCGGGTGCGTGTTCGGCAAGGATCGACTTGATGTCCGCTGCGAATACGGCCGCCGCGTCACCAATCTTGTCGCCCCGGTCAAAATAGAAGAAATCCGCTCCCGCGCGCCGCTCGCGCACAAGCGGATTGAACTCAGATAGAAACGGCGCGATCGCGTAGTCCCAGATCACCATATAGCCGTCGGCGCACAGGAGCACGGCGCGGAACGGATTATGCGCGTTCCAGAGTTGCATGTTCGTGGTGTCGGTCGCGTAGCGAATGTTCAGAGGATCGAAGAGGAGGATTCCGGCAAGGTCGCGTGCGACAACATGGGAGGTGAGCCGCTCCCAGCGGAAGCGCCGCATGGCCTCGAGGTTTGGCAGCGTGAGCCCGGCCGCCGCCCATTCGCCAAAGGCCAGTGGTGTCGGGCCGATTTCAACGCGGTTGGCGTCGTTGACTGTCCCGTCGCCCAAATGCGTCCCCCGGCTCGGGTCGATCTTGCGCCGGGCGCTGTAGTGATCTTTCATCCTCTTCGTCCCTTTGGTCCTGGCGGATATCCTGGCGCTCCCGACACGGCGCGTCCGCTCCGAAAGCGACCTCTGGAGTTCGCTTTTGTGGGCGCCTCGAGAACGCCGGGGCGAGGTGCTTTTCTCGGGAGCCAGCTGGTTCTAACCTTGGGTGAATGCGCCAGGTCTTGCATACGTCTTTGCCATACACCCCGTGGTCGGATCCGGGGCTGAACCGGCTCCCGGGAATCATGCCCGGCGTCGCTCGCGACGCATTTCTCCCCGACGAGACATACGCCGATCAGATGGCTTTGCGGGATACGCTGCTCTCCGAGCAGCGCGACCACGTCCTTGCATGCCAAGAGGGTGCGCAAGGGGCCGCGCGGGAGCTTCTTGCCATGGCGGTTCGCGAGGCGGGCTCATTGGCAGGTTTTGAGGTAGGGGAGGACTGGGTTCGTCGACCCGATGGCATGGAGGTCCCGCTTGAGTTCGACGCGCCGCTCCACACGATCGGGCGGCTCTTCCAACAGGATTTCTGCATCTTGCAGGACGGCGTACTGACAGGTGCGGTGCTGTGCTTTCCGGGAGGATGGACGCTTTCGGAGAAGCTCGGCCATCCAATGGCCCGGATACATCGTCCCGTGGCCATCTATACCAGCGATCTCGCGCGCCGTGTCGACCGGCTGTTTGAGACATTGAAACCCGGGCGGGCACTTTGGAGGGCCAACGCCCACCATTACGACTTTGCCGATCTCTACGCGCCGCGACGGGAGACAGACCCAGCTCGGCAAAAGGGGCCCGACGCGCCCTATATCCGCTCCGAGAGACAAACGCTGTTCCGGCTTCCCCAGACCGGCGCGGTGGTATTTGCAATCCATACGCTCGTGCTGAAGCGATCCGCCCTGACACCGGAGCAGGCGGCGGCTCTGCACCCGCGCACCGGGCCGGAGCCGCGCTCGGAAGCTACTGGCTGAGCGGCGTGTCCGTCTTACGACCAAACGCGGTTAGCTTAGGTCAGGAAGGGAATTGAAAGGCCGAGATAGGGCAGGGCGCTGGCGAGGCCCGTTAGTCCCATGACATGGGCGGTCGTGCGTAAGTTTTCTCCGCCCAGGATGTTGAACACCAAGAGGGCCATTCCGACGGGGAACGCGAAGAGCAGCACCGCGGTGTTCAGCGCGTACACCGTCAGGAACGCAAAGGGATCGCCCGCCTCTTCGCGGTCCCTGAAATTCGTGCTTTCGTCACTCGCGCCGTCCGAGACCAGGCACAGCGGCAGCGCAGCAGACCAACCACCCTGGGATGTGTCCGCTGGAGACAGGGGGGGGAGGCGTTCGAACACACCAACGCCCGTTGCTCCCGGATCTGCGCCGGGGGATTGAGCGCCATGTTCTGCGTGTTCAAACGTCTGCTTCATTGCGATCTTCCATCGTGGCCGTGTATCGACCATGAAAAAGAGATCGCATTCAATTGCGGAGAGATTTTGGCGGACAGGGTCTCTGGCCAGGGGAATCACCATAGTGACCCGCTGATCAGCGGATTGTTGCCGATCAGGGCAGGGCTTAAGCGCGCAAAGTGGTTAACTCCTGGACCGTTGCCGAAAAACCAGCCCGCTCTTACTCCTCAAGTGCCTCCACAGCCTTTTCAAGCGCGTCCTTCTTGACCTTTTTTTCCGAGACCTCCGCCAGCTCGAAAATGTAGTCGACGACCTTGTCTTCAAAAAGCGGCGCCTGGATCTGCTGGCGCATCTGGGGGTTTTTCTGCACGAACTCGAAAAACTGCCGCTCCTGGCCGGGGTATTGGCGTGCCTGGGTCATTACGGCCTGCGTCATTTCGGCATCCGAAACAGAGATCTCGTTGTTCTGTCCCACCTCGGCGAGAAGGAGGCCGAGGCGAACGCGACGTTCCGCCAGTGTTTTGTGTTCCTCGGTGGTCTCGATCTCCGGTTGGTCATCACCTTCGACGCTGGGGTTCTCCTCGTGCCAAAGCTGATGCGCTATCTGGCCGGCCTCGGCGTCGACAAGCGACGGTGGCAGGTCGAACGACACGAGCGTGTCAAGCTCGTCAAGAAGCTTGCGCTTCATCACCTGGCGCGCTGCGCCTGTGTACTCTGCCTGCAAGCGCTCGGTAATCTGGCTTTTCAGCGCATCAAGGTCATCGGCGCCAAACCGTTTCGCAAGCTCATCGTCTATTTCCGCCTTAGCGGGGGCCTTGACGGCTTTGATCGTGCAGGCAAACTCGGCGTCCTTACCGGCCAGCGCCTTCGCCTGGTAGTCCTCTGGAAAGGTGACGGTCACGGCCTTTTCCTCGCCCGCCTTCACACCCACGAGTTGATCCTCAAAGCCTGGAATGAAGGAATTCGAGCCAAGTACCAGCGGATAGTCTTCGGCCGCGCCGCCTTCGAACGCCTCCCCGTCAACCTTTCCCTCGAAATCCATCACGATCTGGTCGCCGTCCTTGGCTTTTGTGCCCTTCTTTCGATCCGAGAAGGTCTGGGCGTTCTCAGCTAGATTGTCGAGCGCCTCTCCCACGGCCTTGTCGTCGGGTTCCACAACGAGTTTCTCGAGTTTGATTTTGGAAAAATCCGCGTCCGGGATCTCGGGGAGCGCTTCGTAGGTCATGTTGACCAGAACGTCGTCGCCCTCCTTCCAGTCCTCGTTGGTCATCTTGACGTCGGGCTGTATAGCGGGCCGGTCGCCAGAGTCCTCGAAATGCTTGGCCATCGCACCGTCGACGGCCTCTTGCATCGCTTCGCCCAAGAGCCTCTGACCGAACTGCCTTTTGAGAAGCGCCAAGGGCACCTTGCCCTTGCGGAAGCCCTTCATCTCCACCTCGGGTTGGGCCTCGGTCAGCTTTTCTGTAACCTTCGCTTCCAGCTCGCCCGCCGTCACGGTGATCTGGTAGCCGCGTTTCAGGCCGTCGTTCAGCGTCTCGGTGACCTGCATCTTCGTCCTCGTTTCTTGGAGCCGCATGCCGGTTGCGCGCCGCCGTCCGGAAAATCAGCCGCTCTTCTAGGGTCAAGCCCTTCGCGGCGCAAGACGAAACCCAA